>JASGGD010000016.1:0-43271 GCA_047605225.1 Novosphingobium sp. | reverse complement strand
TCCAGGGCGGCTCAAGACTGCCCTGGATTGCTTCGCTACGCTCGCAATGACGAGGGGAGGTTGGCGCGTCGAAAGGTCAGGCCGCCGCCGTCAGCGGAGCCGTCAGCAGCGGCGTGTCGAAGGCGATCTCGTCGCTGCGGCCCATCATGTTCATCACCGCGCGGTACGAAAACACCATGCATGTCCCGATCGGACTTCCGGGCGCGGGATAGTGGTGACCGGTGACCGAGGCCATCGCGTCACCCGCCGCATAGAGCCCCTCGATCACGCTGCCGTCCGCGCGCAGCACGCGTGCATCCGCGTCGGTACGCAGCCCGCCCTTGGTGCCGAGGTCGCCGAGGCCCAGCGCGGCGGCGTAGAACGGGCCTTCGGTTACCGGGAACAGGCTGGGATTGGGCGAGCCGACCGGGGTTGCATCCTGCATCCCGAACAGCTTGGGCATTTCGGTGGCGAGATACCTGTCATACGGTGCTTCGCCGCGATGGTGATCCGCGTCCACGCCGCTTGCCGCGAAGCCGTTGAAGCGCTCGATCGTCGCGGTCAGCGTCTCGGGTGGGGCGCCGATCTTCGCCGCCAGTTCGGCAAGAGTGTCGGCCTTGTGCCATAGCCCTGCCGCCTCGTACTCGGCGAAAGGCAGGATCGGCATCGGGTTGTAGACGGCGGGCAGCGTCTCGCCGAAGCGGCCGTCCCAGATCCACCATGCGCGGATATTGGTGCCGGGCTTCGGTTCCTGCTTCACCAGTTCGCGGCCGAAGCGATCGTAGGGCATGGACTCGTTGGCGAAGCGCTCGCCGCCGATGTTCACCATCACCCCGCCGTTGAGCGCCGCAATGAAGCCCGAGCGACCGCTGGGCTGGATGACGCCGGGCATCCACCAGCATTCGTCCATCAATCCGATGTCGCCGCCTGCTGCCACCCCGGCGCGAATGCCGCCGCCCTGCGCCCCGGGCGCTCCTGCGGTGAGGCCCGCATCGCCGGGGACGCCGAACTCGTCGCGCATCGCCTGGTTGCGTTCGAAGCCGCCGGTGGCGATCAGCACGCCCCGCCGCGCAAGGATGCGGCGCTCGCCCTTGGACGTGGAGACGACTACGCCGGTGACGCGGCCGTCCTCGAACACCACGTCCTGCAGGGCGCTGTTAAGCCGCAGCTCCGCGTGCCCCGTGCTGCGCACCGCCAGCAGCAGCCGAGCCACCAGCGCGCGCCCGCCGCTCAGCGGCTCGGGTTCGGGCTCGCCGGTGATGTCAGCCGCCATCGACAGCCGCAGCTTGTCCGACAGGTCGCCCAGTTCCTCGATCGGCAATGGCAGCGGGAAGATATCGCGCCCGATGGAATGGGCCGGCGGACCGCGATCGGCATAGTAGTCGGGGAAGGGCACCCAGGTGAACGGTAGGTGCTCGCTCTTCTCAAGTTCCGCGACGAGGCTTGGGCCGGTGCGCACGAAGGCGCGCTGGCGATCGACGTCATCAGGGTTGCCGACGATCATCTGGAAGTATTCGAGCGCGCGCTCGTTGCTGTCGTCCAGCCCGGCGCGAGCATTGACGTGGTTGCCGGGCATCCAGAAGCCGCCACCCGAATAGCAGGTCATGCCGCCGAACTTGTCGGTGCTTTCCAGCACGATCGTGTGCTGCCCGGCAGTGCCTGCGATATAGGCCCCCGCCAGACCGCCGCCGCTGCCTGCGACGACGATGTCGCATTCCTCATCCCAGTGAACGCTATCCATTGCGCTTGCCTCTTCTTTTTATGCGGGAGCCAGCCCGAACGTCTCGATGCGCCGCATGACGTTGCGGCAGAAGGCGCCGAACTCGGCCGGATCGTCGATGAAGCACGATGGCTTGATCGCCACGATGTCGCACCACTGCGAGACGAGCGTGGGGATCTGCTGGTCGAGCATCCGGTCGATGTCGGCGGGGCGGTCTGGCGTGTCGAATTCGGGGAGCAGCCAGCCGGTGACTTCGAGGTCGTCGGCATCGCGTCCCGCAGCCGCCATCGCCTCGTTCAGCAGGGCGCGCTTTTCGGCGTCGAGCGGCCAGCCCAGCATCATGCCGTCGCCGTACTTCGCCACGCGGCGCAGGAACGGCGCGCGCATCTCGCCGCCGAACCACAGCTTGATGCTGCCGGGTTTGGGCTGTGGCGAGAAATAGGTGTCGTGGAACTGGTAGAACTGGCCCTGATGCGAGGCGGGCAGTTCGGTCCAGAGCTTGTGCCAGATCTCCAGATGCTCATCGAGCCGCTTGCCGCGCTCGGTGAAAGGGATCTGCAGCGCCTCGTACTCCTCGTCGTGCCAGCTGACGGTGGGCAACACGGTGAGGCGGCCATTCGTCAGCAGGTCCAGCGTGACGAGGTCTTTCGCCAGCGGGATCGGATGGCGCAGCGGCGCGATGAGGGCGCAGGCCATGATGCGGATCGTCTCGGTGACAGCCCCCAGCGCCGCCAGCTTGATGAGCGGGCTGGGCCACGACATCGCCGGGTCCTGCATGCCGGGATTGACGAAATCGCGCGGGTTGAAGGGATGGCCCTGACCGCCCGCGCTCGGGCCCATGACGACATGCTCGCTGACGAACAGGCCGTGGATGCCCTCGGCCTCGGCAATGCGCGCCATTTCAAGGTGCAGGCGTTCGTCCTGCGGCGGGATCATCGTGAACAGTTCGCTCATCGCGATGATGACTTTCGGCCGCTTGCCGGTGATGTTCATGTGCTTGTCTCGCGGATCAGAGCAGGGGCTGGCCGGCCAGTTCGGCGTCCCACACGGCGTTGGCGTGGGAGAGGTCAACTTCCTTGTGGTAATAGGCGCGCGCCTGCGAGGGCACGTCGTCCGCGTCCATGTAGAACTGGTCGTACCATTTACGCAGGCGGTAGATCGGGCCGTCCGTCTCGCTCAGCATCGGATTGTCGATGCGCGCCTTATTCTTCCAGATATGGACGTCCTGAAAGGTGGAGAAGCGCAGCAGTTCGAAGTTTTCCCGGTGGCGCTTGTCGTTGGCGGCCTCGTCCAGATCGGGGTCATTGCGCGTCAGCACGCCCAGCGAGATGCGGAAGCGGTGAAGGTCGATCGGCAGGATCGCCAGGAACAGCACCGATTGCACTACCTTGCCGTCCAGCTTCCAGTAGAGGTGGTCCACCGAATAGGCGGGGCCGTGCCAGGTCGATTCCGAGCGCAAGTCGCCGTTGATGTCCTCCGGGCGGCCGAGATAGGGCTCGTTCGGGGCATAGGCGGGCGCGGTGGTGCCGCCCTGTTCCATGTACTGCGTGGCGACGTGGTTCTCGAACACGTTGGAAAAGTAGTCCGCCGCGCCGCCTTGCCGCTGGCCGTGGACATAGAAGAAGTGCGCCGGGTCGGCGAGGTTGTCGATCAGTTCGCGCGGGTGCGTCTCGATCACGTCCTCCACCCAGAGCCAGTCGCTCCAGTCGGGCGAGTCCCAGGCTTCGAGCACCGGCAGATCGACCTGGGGTGAGGGTTCGCGGCCTTCATGGTCGTGCCAGATGACGAGGTGGCCGTTGACTTCGCGCGTGGTCCAGGCGCGGGTGCGGTCCACCGGGATGTGGCGCCCGTAAGGCACCGCAGCGCAAGTGCCGTCCTTCGCCCAGCGCCAGTCGTGGAACGGGCAGGCCACGGTATCGCCCACGATCCGGCCGTCCGAAAGGTCGCCGCCGAGATGCAGGCAGTGGGCGTTGAGCACCGCCAGTTCGCCGCTTTCGCCGGCGAAGACCACCAGCTTGCGGCCGAAGGCATGGACGCCGTGCGGCTTGCCGTCGCGAAAGCTGTCGGCAACGCCCAGGCAATGCCAGCCGCGCGCATAGCGATCGGGCAGCGGCGCGGCCTGAATCTCGCGCCAGCGCGGCTTCTGAGGAACGCTCATGTCGGCCATGGACTCTTGCCTCTCCATTTTCTGGAACCGGGAGTACTGCATATAAATGCGCTTCGTCAATCGATTCTGATTACGCAAAATGTCATTTAAATTTCTTTTGCGTGTCTATTATCGCGATTTTTTGGGTTTTTCTTGCGATAAATATCTGCGCTGCCGCTCATCTGCGATTGCGGCGTTGGTCCGGGTCACGTATCATCGAGCGCATAAAGCGGCATAATGACACGCAAGATATGCACGATCGATGCATTAGATAAGGGAATGAGATGGCCATGGCGCAACAGTCTACGCAAACTGCCTGTGTTCGCTCGATGGGGCACTACGCGCTTCATTATCGGCGTGACGAGGAGGGGCCGCTGGCGGCACGGCTGCTCACCTTGATGGGGTTTACCGAGACGCAGGACATGCTGCTCCCCAACGGCACGCATTTCTACCGCTTCGTCATCGACGCGAAGCACCACTCGCGCGGCGACGGCATCATCTACCTGTCCGCCGTGCCCGAAGCGCAACGCAAGCTGCTCGATACCGTGCACGAGGCACTGCGGATCGGCGCTGCGGACGAGCATCCGGCAGTGGGAGAAATGCGCACTCAGGTCGCCAACGATCCCGAATACGGCTTCCATGTCGGCACGTTGCTGGACAGTCTCGAGGAACTCGAAACGATGATGCAGGGGCTGGAGGAAGCCAACCGCAGCCATCCCGAACTCAAGGGACGCCTTTCCCTGACCTACAACCGCGCGCTGCGGGGTTCGGACGAAGTCGACGCCCGGCTCGATGCCTCGCCGATCTACGGAGGGTGCGAGCGCTATTGCTATGGCCGCAACGGGGTGCAGGCCTTCGTCGAGACGGACATCCTGTCGAGCGGGACGCTGGGCGAATCGATGGTGCTGGAATTCGATTACGTCTTCCCCAACGTCGATCGCCATATCCTCTCCGTCGTCGAGCACGCGTGAGGCCATGCGGGCAGCTGTATTCCATGAAGCGGGCAGGCCGCTTGCGATAGAAACCGTTCCCGACCCCCGGGCCGCACCCGATCAGGTGATCGTCGCGGTGGCCGGGGCGGGGATCTGCGGGTCCGATCTTCATGTGACGCAGACGCCGGGCATCGCGCCCGCCGGCTTGATCCTCGGCCACGAGTATGCGGGCACCATCGTCGAGGTCGGCGCGGAGGTCACCGGCTGGAAGGCGGGCGACCGGGTTACGGCGCTGCCGCTGTTTCCCTGCCGCTCGTGCGAGGCCTGCGATGCGGGGCTGCCTGCGCTGTGTCCGGGTGGGCGCTTCGCGGGGACCACACTGGAGGCGCCCGGCGCTTATGCGCAGTTCGTCGCGGCGCGGGGCGACTTGCTCCAGAAGGTGCCCGAGGGCGTTCCCTTCTCCGAAGCGGCGATGATCGAGCCGCTGGCGGTGGGGTCTCATGTCGTGTCGCGCGCGGGGCTCAGGCCTGACGACGCCGTGCTCGTCATGGGCGGAGGGCCGATCGGCGCGGTGGTGGCGCTGCTCGCACGGCATGCCGGGGTGCGGCATGTCGTGGTCAGCGAGCCGTTTCCCGCGCGGCGTGAGCTGGCGCTGGCGGCGGGCGCGACGGCGGTGATCGATCCTGCGGCACAGGACGTCGCGGCGACCTTCGCGGGGATCGCCGGGCGACGACCGGACGTGGTGTTCGAATGCGTCGGCCTGCCCGGAATGCTCGATCAGGCGGTGCGGCTCGCAAACTTGCGCGGGCGCGTGGTGGTGGCGGGCGTGGTCTTCACGCAGGACACGCTGCCGCCGCTCGAAGCCTTGGGCAAGGAGGTCACCATCATCTACAGCCAGGCCTATACCGAGCACGATTTCGAGCGGGTCATCACCCTGCTCGCCGCGCGGGAGGCCAATGTGACGCCGCTGCACACCGCGACGATCGGCCTCGCCGCGCTGCCCGAGACGTTCGAGGCGCTGCGCAAGGCCTCGCCGCACTGCAAGGTGCTGATCGATCCGACCATCTGACGAAGAGGAGCAGGGCCATGGCTACGTCGCCCGCTGAAAAGATTACTTCCGGCAACGCGATCTTCTATCTCAACGGCAGGCGAATGGTGGAGACGCCCAGCAGCGTGCTGGTCAGTTCCTCGCCCTGGCTGAACGATGCGCGGGTGCGTGAGTGGATCGGCACCGAGAACCTGCGCCGCAACGGCGTCGATTACCCGCTGCTCTACGGCATCGTGCCGTTGCTGCAGGGGATCGACGATTGCCGCGACATTCCCGCGCTGGAGCGACTCTTCGCGGCGGAGCGGGCGCGCAATCCGGCCTTCGACCGGTTCATGGAAGAGGGCTTCCTGTCCACCTTCACCCGCGACGATCTGGCGCAATATGGCGAAGGCACCGTGGGCGGCGCGCTCTACGCCTACATGATCGAGAACGATCTTTCGCCCAACCTGCATGACAAGGTGATGGGCGATCCCGACTGGCGGCCGAAGTCCTCGATCGAGTACTGGGACTTGCGGATGAGCCAGACCCACGACTTCTTCCATATCCTGGGCGAAGTCGGCTTCAGCACGGTGGCGGAATACTACGTGACCGGGGTGATGACCGGCAACGTGTTCCGCCATGTCGGGGCAGAGCTGGCGGGGCATCTGATGGTGTCGAACACGCTCGTCATGTTCCCGTGGATGACGCGCTGCATGCTCCACTACGGCGAGGCATGGCCCGCGTTGTGGCATAACATCTCGCATGGCTACGAAGTGGGCGAGCAGTCCGATCCGCTGTTCAGCGCCCGTTTCGAGGGCGTGCTGGACAAAACCCCGGCGGAAGCGCGCGCGATGCTGGGAATGCGAGGGTTTCGTCCGCCGGTGGACAGTTCCAGCGCCTCGCTGGTGTTCGGCGAAGGGCGCGAGATCTTCTGATTCCTCCCTTGCGGGGGAGACCGGCTGCCATGATCCCAACCATGGCAGCCGGAGCTTTTCTTTTAGAACGCCAGTCGGCCTTCCACGCCGATCACGCGCGGCTGGCTCCACGGCGCGGTCTGCGAGGTGAAGCCCTGCAGGGCGTTGCCGGTGCCGATCACGAAGTCGGTGTGGCGCTCGTCCAGCAGGTTGTTGGCGAAGACGGAGAGCTTGAACGAGTCCCCGGCCGGGATCGGCATCGACCACGAAAGCCGCACGTTGACGATGTCGCTGGCAAGGTTGCGCGAGAAGTCCCGGCCGACGACCGCCGGACCGGAGGCCACGGTGGCATACATCCGCGCCTGATAGTTGAACGAGCCGTGCAGGCTGACTTCATGCCCGCCCGACCTGAAGGCGACCCAGTCCGCCGAAACCGCCAGCGCGTGCTTGGGGATCAGCGGCAGGGCGAAGTAGCCGGTGATGTCGTCGCCAACGTTCACCGGCGACGAGGGGTTGATCGCCGGGTCGAACACCGTGCCTGCCGGGGCGAGCACCTGCTTCACCTTGGGATCGAGGTAAGTATAGGCCGCGCGCAGGGTCAGGTCGGTGACCGGCTGCACGATGAGTTCTCCCTCGAAACCCTTCACTTCGGCGCGGCCCGCATTGCTGGTCGAGACGATCGAGGTGTCCTGCGGGTTGTTGACGAAGTCGATCTGCAGGTTGTCGAACTTGTTGTAGAACGCCGCGAGGTTGAGGGTCACCATGCGGTCGAAGAACTGCGATTTCAGGCCGAGTTCGTAGGCAGTGACTTTTTCCGGCTGGAAGGTGGCGCGGAAATCGGGGCCGCCTTCGCTCGAACCGCCCGCCTTGTAGCCCTTCGACATCTTGGCATAGGTCATCACGTCCGGTGTCCACTGCACCGCAAGGTTCACCGAGGGGCTGAAGTTCTCGAACTTGCGACGGTTGGAGACGTCCACGTCCACCGGAATGCCCGCTGTGGAGCTGTTGCGCGTCGCGGTGCGCAAGTCGCGGGTGTAGCGCGCGCCCAGCGTCAGCTTCACGCGGTCCTGCAGGATCGGCGGGGTCAGCGTGGTCTGGAGGTAGGCCGCCTTGGATACCGACAGGGCGTCGATATCGCGGGTGCTGGGGGTCACGATCCCGAAGCTGGGGAAGCCGAGTTCGTTCTGCGCATCATGCCGTCCTTCCTCGCGGAAGTAGTAGAGGCCGCCGGTATAGTCGATGCGGTCGCCCAGCGAGCCGACGATCTGGAATTCCTGCGAATACTGCTTGGTGCGGTAGAGGTGCTCCTGCTCGACCGTGATCGGAAAGCCGGGCAGCGACTGGCCGAGGCCGTAGTTGACGAACTGGTGCGCGGTGAAGCCGCGATAGGCGGACAGCGAACGCAGCGTCAGTGCATCCGACGCGTCCCAGTTGAGCGTCAACTGGTGATCGACGAAGTTGGACTTGCTGGTCGGAATGTCGATCGGTTCATTCGTGCGATAGCCATCGGCGACGTAGCCGGGGATGGTGCCCTCCAGCGAGGGATTGGCATAATACGGCATCGTCGAATCGACGCGGCCGCGATCCCAGGCGTAGTCCACGGTCAACTCGGGCGTCGGCGTCCAGCGTGCGGCGACGCGGCCCGCAATCTGGCCGAAGTCGTTGAAGTTGTTCGCCGCGCCGGGGTTCTTCACCCAGCCGTCCTGGCTGGAATAGAGCATCGTGCCCTTGATCGCGAGATTCTCCGCTACGGGCAGGTTGACGTTGGCCAGCGCGCGCACCCAGTTGCGGCTGCCGTAAGTCAGCTGCACTTCGCCGCCGAGCTGGTCGGTCGGCTTCTTGGTGATGATGTTGATCGCGCCGCCGGTGGTGTTGCGGCCGTAGAGCGTGCCTTGCGGCCCGCGCAGCACTTCCACGCGCTCAGGATCGCCGAGGTCGAACAGCGCCGCCTGCGGGCGGGCGATGTAGAAGCCGTCGATGTAGATGCCGATCGCGCCATCCTTGGTCAGCTGGCCGGGATCGGCCGTGCCTTGACCGCGCATGTTGAGCGCGATCGTATCGGACGAGTTGGGATAGGCCACCACGTTGAGGCTGGGCGAGACTTGCGAGATGCCGGTCAGGTTGTTGACGCCCCGGTTCGACAGGCCCTCCGCGCCGATTGCGGTGATGGCGATCGGCACGTCCTGCAGGCGCTCGGCGCGGCGCTGGGCGGTGACGACGATGTCGGCGCCGGTTGCTTCCGGCGGGCTTTGAGGAGTGGCGGCTTCCTGCGCATGGCCGGGCGCGGCGCAAACGAAGATGGCGGACGTGGACAGCAGGACGAGCCTCAGGCGTTCAGACATTACACTCCCCATATGCATATATATTGGCATTGACTGCCGATGCTATCTAGGGTCATATCGCATCAAGATCAAGCAAATGCGTAGCATATAGAGAATATTTAGACGCATGTCATTTATTGAAGGGGCGCTGGCCGCCTTCGAGGCAGATCGGGAGAGAAATCATGACGGATCGGACCGGAGTTCCCAAGCGGATTCGCCCTCTGGAAGAGGTCGAGGCCTTCGACTCTGTCGTCGACGTGATCGTCTGCGGCTTCGGCGGCGCTGGCGCCTGCGCCGCGATCGAGGCACGCGCGGCCGGGGTCGAAGTGATGGTGCTGGAGCACGCCAGCGGCTTCGGCGGCTCCACCGCGATGTCGGCGGGCGAGATGTACCTTGGCGGCGGCACCCGTCTGCAGAAACAGCAGGGCTTCGACGATACGCCTGCCAACATGCTGGCCTATATGCAGCAGTCGCTGGGCGATAACGGTGACCCCGAACGCATCCGCGCCTTCGTGGACAACAGCGTCAGCCACTTCGAATGGCTGGAGGCGCAGGGTGTGGTGTTCAACGACGATTTCTATCCGCAGCGCACCGTGTGCAACCCGGATGGTTGCTCGCTTCAGTACAGCGGCAACGAGAAGTCGCACCCCTTCACCACCGTCGCCAGCGTGGCACCGCGCGGGCATATCGCCTCGGTCCCGGCGGGGGCGGGGCAGATCGGCGGGGCCACGCTGATGGGGGTGCTGGGCGGCAATGTCGAGAACAGCGGGGCTACGGTTCACTACGATTGCCGCGTCACTGCGCTGGTGCAGGATCGCGCCGGGCGCGTGGTCGGCGTCGTCGCGCGGATGGACAACCGCGAACATGTCTTCGGCGCGCGGCGCGGCGTGGTGTTGACGGCGGGCGGCTTTTGCATGAACGAGGCGATGACCGCGCAGTACCTGCCCACGCTACACGATACGGGCATCCGCCACGGCAATCCCAACGACCGGGGCGACGGCATTCTGATGGGCATCGACGCAGGCGGCGCGGCGATCAACATGGGCGAGGCGCTGGCGGTGCTGGCCTATTACCCGCCTGCAGACCTGACTTACGGCATCTTCGTGAATGCGCAGGGGCAGCGCTTCGTCAACGAGGACATCTATATCTCGCGCATCTATCACTACGCCGCCGCCCAGCGCGACAGCCGCATCTACATGTTCATCGACAACGCGCACTACGACCGCTCGGAATATGTCCCCGGTGCCGAACTGGTCGCGGTCGGCGAGACGGTGGCCGAAGTCGAGCAGGAGGCCGGGCTGCCCGAAGGCGCGCTGCAGGCAACCGTGGATTTCTACAACCGCCACGCCGCGCAAGGGCGCGATCCGCTGTTCCAGAAAAGCGCCGACTGGCTCCAGCCTTTCGAGACGGCGCCGTACGCCCTCGTCAGCTACGACCTCGACCGAATCGAGCCGCGCTACGTCACGTTGGGCGGCCTAAAGGTGCGCACGACCGGCGAGGTGCAGACCGTCCATGGCGACGAAGTGCCCGGCCTCTATGCGGCGGGCCGGACTTGCGCGGGCATTCCGCGCGACAACCTGGGCTACTGCAGCGGTTTCTCGGTAGGCGACGCGACGATGTTCGGGCGCTTTGCGGGGCGGCAGGTCGCCGCGAACGCGCCGGTTGATGTTTCGGTGGTGGAGGCGGTTGCCTAAACCCCGAAGCCCGCCGCGATGAAGTCGATCAGGCGGGTGAGCAGCGCCTCGCGGTCTTCCGGATCGCATTCGCCGTCGGACAGCAGCGCAAGGCGATCGTAATCGGAGGGGCGGTTGTGATGCAGCACGCCGAGCGCGAAGTGAAAGCGCCACAGCACCTCCTCCCGGCTCATCGCGGGCAGGGCCACCGCCAGTGCATCGACGAAGCGGCGCAAGTGGCGGGTGTCCTGCTGGATGATCTCACGGATCTCCTCAGGCCCCTCGCTGCGCGCGCGGTTGAGATAGCGCAGGGCGATCTGGCGCTCGGGCGAGGTCCAGAGTGTTGGCGGCTCGACCAGCGCGCGCAGGATGCCGCGTGCATCGCCCGGATCATGCGCCACGGCGGCCTTGAGCAGCGCCGCGCGCTCGCGGTTCAGTTCCACTGCGCGGGTCTGGAAGATGTCCAGCAGCAGCTGCGCCTTGGAGCCGTAATGATAATTCACCGCCGCCACGTTCACGCCCGCGCGCGCCACGATGTCGCGTGTGGAGACGGTCTCAAACCCGCGCTCGGCAACCAGCGATTCCGCTGCGGCGAAAATGCGCGCGCGGGGGCCGGTTTCCGATGATTCAGCGACGGGGTGGGCAGGCAAGGGCGTGGTCCTCTTAAGTTTGCGAGCGCACAAAGGCACTGAAACCGGGCGGTTGACAAGCCCATGGCTATCATGAAACAAATGTTTCAAACAAGTGTTTGGTGAGTCTCATGAAAGCGGTAAGGTGCGAGGCCTTCGCCTCGATCGAGGATCTGGTCATCGGCGATGTGCCTGAACCCGAGGCGGGCGAGGGCAAAGTGGTGATCGATGTCCACGCCGCCGGGGTGAACTTCCCGGACGGACTGATGGTTCAGGGCAAGTACCAAACCCGGCCCGACCTGCCGTTCACGCCCGGGAGCGAGGTGGCCGGTGTGATCCGCGCGGTCGGCGCCGGGGTGAGCGGCTTCGCGGCGGGCGACCGGGTCGCGGCGTTCTGCGGCACCGGCGGCTTCGCGCAGGCCGTCGCGGTGCCCGCAACGCAGGTCTATCATCTGCCCGAGGGGATCGCCTTCACGGCGGCGGCGGGCCTGCTCATCAATTACGGCACTTCGTACCACGCGCTCAAAGACCGGGCGAAAATCGCGTCGGGGGAGAGCCTGCTTGTGCTCGGGGCCTCGGGCGGAGTGGGCCTTGCGGCGGTGGAACTGGGCGCGGTGATGGGGGCGCGGGTGATCGCGGCGGCGTCGAGCGCGGACAAGCTGGCGCTCGCGCAGGAACGCGGCGCGGCGGAGGTGATCGACTATGCCGCCGACGATCTGCGCACCCGCATCAGGGAACTGACCGGCGGCAAGGGCGTGGACGTGGTCTACGATCCGGTCGGCGGCGCCTCGACGCTGGCGGCGGTCAAGGGCCTCGCCTGGGGCGGGCGGCATCTGGTGGTGGGCTTCGCCGCCGGGGACATTCCGCAGGTTCCGGCGAACCTGCTGCTGCTCAAGAGCGCGGCCTCGCTGGGGGTGTTGTGGGGCATGTCGCTGCGCGCGGACCCGGTGCACCACGCCGCCAATATCGCCGACCTGCTGCGGTGGATGGCCGAGGGACGGATCAGCCCGCGGATCGACCGCGTCTGGCCGCTCGAAGAGGTTTCGGCGGCACTGGATCATGTGATGGAGCGGCGCGCGCGGGGCAAGGTGGTCCTGTCGGTGCGCCCCGAAAAGGGAGAGTGATGTGAGCGGAAAGGTCGACTATTCCGTCCGGGACCGGATCGCCGAAGCGGTGATAGACAACCCCCCGGTCAACGCCACTTCGCAGGGCGTGCGGCTGGGCCTGTCGCTGGCGCTGGAGGCTTTCGCGGCGGACGCCAGGGCCGATGCGCTGGTGGTGCGCTGCACGGGCAGGACGTTCGTTGCGGGCGCGGACATCAAGGAGTTCGGCAAGCCGATCGCGCCGCCGGTGCTGCCCGATCTGCTGCGCATGTTCGATAGGCTGGACAAGCCGGTGGTCGCGGCGCTGCACGGCACCGTGCTGGGCGGCGGGTTCGAGGTGGCGCTGGCGTGCCATTACCGTGTTGCGGCGGCGGGAACCCGGCTGGGCTTTCCCGAGGTCAAGCTGGGCATCGTGCCCGGCGCGGGCGGCACGCAGCGGGTTCCGCGCCTTGCCGGGCTGGCCTTCGCGATCCCCTTGCTGACCGAGGGTCGGCAGATCGACGCCGCCGCCGCGCTGGAAGCCGGGCTGGTGGACGAAGTGACGGGCGCCGATCTGACTGAGGCCGCCCGCGCCTTCGCGGTGCGCCTCGTGGCCGAAGGCAAGGGACCGCGCAGCGCCGAAAGCCTGTCGATGCCCGCCGACGATCCCGCGCTGTTCGACGCCGCGCGCGCGACACTTGCGCGCAAGATGCGCGGGCAGACCGCGCCGCTGCAGGTGCTGGACGCGATCCGCTTCGGCTACGAGCACGATTTCGGCGAGGCGCTGGCGCGCGAATATGCGCTGTGCAAGGAATCGATCGCCTCGCCCCAGTCGAAGGCGATGCGCCATGTCTTCGCCGCCGAGCGCGAGGTCGCGCGCATTCCCGGGCTTCCCGCCGACACCTCGCCGCGAGAGGTCCACCGCGCGGGTGTGATCGGGCTGGGCACGATGGGGCGCGGCATCGTCATGGCCATCGCCAGTGCCGGGATTCCGGTGACCGCCGTGGGCATGGACGAGGGCCACGTCGAGGCGGCGATGAAGGCCATCACCAGGATGTGGTCCTCCTCCGTCGCCAAGGGCAGCCTGTCGCAGGCGGCGATGGACGAGCGGCTGGCCCTGATCGCCACCGCTCATTATCCGGCGGCGCTGGCCGAGGTCGACCTCGTGATCGAGGCGGTGACCGAGAATATGGCGACCAAGCAGGCGGTCTTCGCCAGGCTAGGCGAAGTGACCCGCCCGGGCACGATCCTTGCCAGCAACACCTCGTTCCTCAATCTGGATGTGTTGGCCGAGGCTTCGGGACGACCTGCCGATACCTGCGGAATGCACTTCTTCAATCCGGCCCACGTCATGCGCCTGCTGGAGAACGTGCGCACGCAAGCGACCGCCCCCGATGTTGTCGCCACGATCATGGCGTTCGGCAAGCGGATCGGGAAGCTGCCGGTGCTTTCGGGCGTGTGCGACGGGTTCATTGTCAACCGCATGCTGTCGAAGCGATCGCGCGAGGGGTTCTTCGTGGTCGAGGAAGGCGCCGATCCGCAAGTGGTCGACAAGGTCGTGCTGGGCTTTGGCTTCCCGATGGGGCCGTTCGCGCTGGGCGACCTTGCCGGGCTGGACGTGCAGGCGGCAGCCCGCAGGGCCCGCGCCGCCGGCGCCACCCCGCGCGAGTTGCGGGCCGATTTCGTCGAGCGGATGGTTGCCGATGGGCGGCTGGGCCAGAAGACCGGCTCGGGCTGGTATCTCTATGACGACAAGCGCAAGGCCAGCCCAAATCCGCAGACGGCGCAGCTCGTCTCCGATCATGCGGCACGCCACGGGCTGAGCCTGCGCGAGGTCGGCAGCGACGAAATTCGCGAGCGGCTGCTCTATGCCATGGTCAACGAAGGGGCGAAGCTCCTCGACGAAGGCGTGGCCCCGCGCCCGCATGAGATCGACGTCGCCATGATCCACGGCCTCGGCTTCCCGGCCTATACCGGCGGTCCGATGTTCTGGGCCGACCAGATCGGGCTGGGCAAGGTGCTCGCCACCATCGAGCGGCTGCGCGCCGAACAGGGTGACGCGTACTGGACGCCGTCGCCGCTGCTGGTGCGGCTGGCGGGCGAAGGCCGGGGCTTCTACGCATGAGCGGCTTCGATCATGGTCCCCGCACTGCCGACCTGCTCGCCCGTCTGCGCGCCTTCATGGCCGAGCACATCTACCCGGTCGAGCACGTCTATTACGAGCAGGTCGCCGAGGGGAACCGCTGGACCACGGTGCCCATGCTCGCCCCGCTCAAGGAGAAGGCGCGCGCTGCCGGGCTGTGGAACCTGTTCCTGCCTGAAAGCCGCCACGGTGCGGGCCTAACCAACCTCGAATATGCGCCGCTGTGCGAGGAGATGGGGCGGGTCCACTGGTCGCCGGTGGTGTTCAACTGCGCCGCGCCCGACACCGGCAACATGGAGACGCTCGAACGCTTCGGCACTGACGAGCACAAGGCGCGCTGGCTGGAGCCGCTGCTGGCGGGCGAAATCCGCTCGGCCTTTGCGATGACCGAACCGGCGGTGGCGTCCTCGGACGCCACCAACATCGAAAGCTCCATCGTGCGCGACGGCGACGACTACGTCATCAACGGGCGCAAGTGGTGGATTTCCGGCATGGGCGAGCCGGATTGCGCGCTGATGATCTTCATGGGCAAGACCGACCCCGCCGCCCCGAAGCACAAGCAGCAGTCGATGATCCTCGTCCCGCGCGACACGCCCGGCGTCACCGTTCTGCGGCCGATGACGGTGCTCGGCTACGACGACGCGCCGCATGGGCACATGGAAATCCTGTTCGAGAACGTGCGCGTGCCCGCCTCGAACCTGCTGCTGGGCGAGGGGCGCGGCTTCGAGATCGCGCAGGCGCGGCTGGGGCCGGGCCGCATCCATCACTGCATGCGCATGATCGGCATGGCCGAGCGGGCGCTGGAGGCGATGTGCAGGCGCGTGAAGTCTCGCGTCGCCTTCGGCAAGCCGCTTGCCGAGCAGGGGGTGATCGTCGAGCGCATCGCGAAAGCGCGGATCATGATCGACCAGTCGCGCCTGCTGACGCTCCACGCCGCGCACCGCATGGACACGGTGGGCAACAAGGAGGCGAAGGCCGAGATTGCGATGATCAAGGTCGCCGCGCCCTCGATGGCCTGCGAAGTGATCGACTGGGCGATGCAGGCGCACGGCGCAATGGGGCTGAGCCAGGACACGTTCCTTGCCAATTACTATGCCCACGCGCGCAAGATCCGCTTCGCCGACGGGCCGGACGAAGTGCACCGCCATCAGCTCGGGCGGCTGGAACTGGCGAAACATGGCTGATCCCTTCGCGCTGGACCTGACGCTGCTGCGCCCGTGGCTGGAGGAGAGGCTGGGCATTGCGGGGGACTTGTCGGCCGAGAAGTTTTCCGGCGGCCAGTCCAACCCGACGTATGCGCTCAAGGTCGACGGCGAGGTCCGGTTCGTCCTGCGCAAGAAGCCGCCGGGCGTGCTGCTCCCCTCCGCCCATGCGATCGAGCGCGAGTACCGGGTGACCGATGCGCTCAAGGATACCGCCGTTCCCGTCGCCCGCCCGTTGGCGCTGTGCGAGGATGCAGGCGTGGTCGGCACGCCGTTCTTCGTGATGGAGCACGCGGCAGGCCGCAACTTCTGGGACGCGCGCCTGCCCGGTATGATCCCGGCCGAGCGCGCCGCCGTCTACGATGCGATGAACACGGTGCTGGCGGCGCTGCACCGGGTCGATCCCGAAGCGGTGGGGCTGGGCCACTTCGGCAGGCCAGGGGACTACTTCGCCCGGCAGGTGGCGCGCTGGACCAAGCAGTACCGCGCCAGCCAGACCGATGCGATCGACGCGATGGAGCACCTGATAGACTGGCTCCCCGCGAACAACCCCGTCCGCCCGGCAAGCCGGGTGGTGCATGGTGATTTCCGCAACGACAACCTGATCTTCGCCGCCGATGCGCCGCGCGTGGTGGCGGTGCTCGACTGGGAATTGTCCACACTGGGCGATCCGCTGGCCGACCTCGCCCAGCATGTCATGGCGTGGAGGGTGCCGCACGAGGGCTATCGCGGCCTTTCCGGCACCGATCTTGCTGCAGCGGGCATCCCCGGTGAGAGTGACTACCTCGCCCGCTATGCCGAGCGTTCCGGGCAGGCCCCGCCATCGGCTGCCGAGTGGCGCTATGCGCTGGCCTTCGCGATGTTCCGCAATGCCGGGATCCGACAGGGCGTCTATCGCCGCGCGCTGGACGGCAATGCGTCGAGCGATCAGGGCCGTGTCCATGGCCGCCGGGCTGCGGAGATCGCAGGGCTAGGCTGGCGCATCGCGCAAGGGGAAGACGACGCGCGGCTGGAGTGATCAGGAATCGGCGAGCTTCAGCCTGCGGATCGCCACGATCGACGCGAAGTGCCCGATCGCCGGGCCCAGCGCCATGAACAGGTGGACGGCTCCCGCGCCGCCAGTATCGGGCGCCTTGGGGTCGAAGCCCATGAGCGCCACCACCGGCAGCGCGATCCCTACCGCGATGGCATAGGCGGCATTGGTAGTGACGTTGAAGATCGAGGAGAACAGCCCCGCCCGCTCGATGCCGCTCTCTGTCCGGTGGCGGTCGGCAAGGTCGTAGATCATCGCGCGCAGCATCAGGTTGCCCGAGCCCTGCGTCAGCCCCTGCGCAATGACGAGCAGCACGAACAGCCACGGCCGCTGGGCCGACACCGCCAGCAGCATCAGGTTGATGCCGACCTGCAGCGCCTCGGCGACGACGAGCGTCCGCACCCGCCTGAGCCGATAGCTGACCCGCGCCCATAACGGCGCGGCGACGATCCCGAAGGCATATTGCACGATCAGCAGCAGCGCCGGAGAGGCCATGCCCATGGTGCGCGTGACGAAGAACAGGAACACCGCGCCCCGAAAGCCCTGACCCAGCGCCACGCAGAAATCGGAGGCGACGATGCGCCACAGCATCCGGTCTCGCGCGATCGCCTGTATTCCGTCCCGCCATTTGCCCGCGCGCGGTTTGGCGACCGGCACTTGCGGCTCGCGGAAAAGCGCCGCGATCAGCGGCAGCGCGGCGAGGACGACGATGCCTGTGAAGCCGCCCATCACCCCCACGCGCATTTCCGGGTTCCCGCGCCTCAGCGCATCGAGCGCGGCGGGCAGCAGCAGGATCAGGAAGATGCCGACCGAGGCTCCGGTCTGGATATAAGCCTGAATGCGCGAGCGTTCCTGCGGAGAAGCACTCATTTCACCGCCCCATGCGTAGAGCGGCGTCGAAGTCGCGGTCCACGCCAGACACAGCGTCAAAAGGCCAGCGCCGAGGTACAATGGCGTCGCATCGCGGGGCGGAAAGAACACGGCGGACAGCGCAGCGAGGAACAGCATGCCGCCACCCACCACCCACGGCTTGCGGCGGCCGAACCGGCTGCGCGTGCGGTCGGAGGCCCAGCCGATCACCGGGTCGGCAAGGGCGCTGATGAGGCGGCTGACCATGAACACCAGCCCGACCGTCGGCAGGTCCATGCCGATTACCGTGGCATAGAAGGCGGGCAGGTACGTCTGCAGCGGGATGTTGAAGCCGCCCAGCGCCACATTGATGGCGGAAAAGGCGGCGAGGCGCACGGGGGATTGCGGCGGCGCGGTCATCCTCGGGCCGCGACCGGCCGCATGACGATCACCATCAGCGCGATGGCCAGCCCCGCCGCGACATAGCCATAGCCGAACCCGGTCAGCGCGCCGTTGATCCCGCCGAACGCCAGGAAAGGACGCACCACCACCGGGTTGAGGAACTGGCCGGCGAAGTTGGTGCCCATCGCCGCGCCCGCCGCGCGGTCGTGCAGGGCCTGCGGCGTATCCTGCAAGGCGCGTGCGATCAGCGTCGGCTCGACCGAGCCCGCGCCGATGCCGAGTACCGCCGCGCCCAGCAGGAAAGTGGGTAGCCCTTGGGCGTTCACGCAGATCAGCAGCCCCAGCCCGTAGGCCAGGGCCACCACCGCGAACACGCCCCAGAAGCCGACCCGCCGCCGCAGCCGCGCGTTCACTACCGAGGCGAGCGTCGCCATGATCGAGGTCGTCGCGATAAGCAGGCTGATCGTCGCGCCGCTGAAGATGCCCTTGCCCGCCGCCACGAATGGCACCTGAATCACCGACATGTACATGCCGATGGTGAAGACGATCTGCAGGCACCACAAAGGCCACAGCGCCAGGATCGGCTTCCAGCTGAGCGGCTGGCTTTCGCTGCGCCGGGGCCGCTCTCCATGCATCCGGGTGAGGATGAAAGGCAAGCTCAGCGACGCGCCGAGGTAAATCGCAAAGACGCTGCGCCAGCCCAGCGCATCGACCAGCGGCCCCGCCAGCCCGAGCACGATGATCGTCGAGAACGCCCCGTAAGCCGCGCAGTAGCCGAGCATCCGGTCGCGCCGCTCCTCGTCGAAGTATTCCGCGACGACCGCATAGGCCGTCGTCACCATCGCGCCGGATGCCAGCCCCTGCACGAAACGGGCGCCCGCAAGCACCATCAGGTCGGGCGCCATCAGCCCCACCGCGCCTGCCAGCGTGAACAGCACCGTGCTGCCCAGCATCACCCCGCGCCGCCCGATCCGCTCACTGACATAGCCGACCAGCGCGGCGGCGACGATCATCGCCACGGCGGGCAGGGTCTGGATGAGCTGCGCGATGAAGGCGGCATTGTCCGCCCCTTCACCGCGGCCGAGTTCCGCCGCCAGCCGGGGCAGGGCGGGAGATAGCGCCACCGCCACCGACGAATTCATGCCCATCGTCCACAGGCACAGGAAGGCGACGCCCGCGCGATCACGAACGCGGCCTGCCGGTTTTGCGGGTAAGGGCATGGGCTTTTCCTTTCGCCGTTCAGGCGGTGTGGTCGAGCACGGCGCGGATCACCTCGCCGTTTTCCAGCGCCGCGATGGCCTGCTCGAACTCGGCCAGCGGCCAGACGCGGGTGACTTGCGAGGCGAGGTCGAGTTCGCCGCTGGCGGCCAGCGCGATCATCTCCGGGTAATCACGGTGCGGGTCGGTGCCGCTGTTGAGCATGCCCACCACCTCGCGCCCGAACGTCAGCGCATCGAGGCTGAGGTCGAGCCGCGCGCCGGGCTTCGTCTGCCCGATCAGCACCACCTTGCCCCCTCGTTTGACCGCATCGAAGGCCGCAGCCGCTGCGACCGGCGCGCCGCTGCACTCGATCGCCACGTCGAGCGGCGCACCTGCCTCCGCAATTGCTTGCGCCAGCGCGGCCGCGTCCATCCCGCGCGAGGCGGCGAGGAAGCGCGTGGCCCCGGCATGGCGTGCGGCGGGTTCCTTGTCGGGGTTGAGATCGACTGCAAGGATTTCCTCGGCACCGTTGATCCGCGCACCGGCGATGGCGTTGACGCCGATCCCGCCGATGCCGATCACCACCACCCGGTCGCCTTTGCCGATGCCGCCGAGGATCTTCGCGGCGCTGTACCCGGTCGAGACGGCGCAGCCGATCAGCGCCGCCTGCTCGGGCGGCAGCGCGCCCGCGTGGTGCAGCTGGTCTGCGCGCACGACGATCTCGCCCGCGAAGGAGGAGACGTTGCTGAAGGAATAGGTCGGGCGGCCCTCCCAGGTGAACGGCTGCTGCGCCGCCATGCCCCAGGTCGCGTCGCAGTTGACCGGTGTGCCGCGATGACATTCGCGGCACTCTCCGCAAGGGGCTTGCGGGCTGACCAGCACCGCATCGCCCAATGCGAAGCCCGAAGTTTCAGGGCCGAGTTCGATCACTTCGCCTGCCGCCTCATGGCCGAGCACCACGGGTGTGCCGATCAGCCCGCCCTTCACCATGTTGAGATCGCTGTGGCACAGCCCCGAGCGCAGGACGCGCACCCGCACTTCGCCCGGCCCCGGCGCGCGCACTTCCAGCGCTTCGGTGAGCCGCAGGCGTTCGCCGTCGAATACAATGCCGCGCATGGCCTCTCCACTCTGCCGGCTCTTGCGCAAACATGCGGCCGGTTAGCGTCAGGCTATCTCATCACGCTTTCAGATCAATATAAAAATACGCAGATGATGATTATTGATCGAATGTGATCTTGAATTGCGTATGTATCGCTGTCACCATTGCCGCGAAAAACGAATATCCGGGAGAGTGCGATGATCGACTACGGACTGGGCGGCAAGGTGGCGCTCGTCACCGGCGCGGGCGGCGGGATCGGGCGGGCGACGGCGCTGGCCTTCGCCCGCTCCGGCGCGCGGGTCATGGTCAGCGACATCGACGAGCGCGGCGGCGCCGAAACCGTGGGGATGATCGCGGCCGCAGGCGGAGAGGCGGCGTTCCAGCGCTGCGACGTTGCCAAGGCAGAGGACGTGAAGGCGCTCGTCGCCGCCACGGTCGCCACGCTCGGCAAGCTCGACTGCGCCTTCAACAACGCAGGGATCAACAACTTCGGCGATGACGAATACGATGACGCCATCTGGGCGCGCAACATGGGTATCAACCTGACGGGGGTGATGCTCTGCATGCGCGAGGAGGGCGAGGCCATGCTGAAGACCGGCGGTGGGGCGATCGTCAACATCGCCTCGATCAACGGCATCGTCGGCAATCCGAACCAGCCCGCCTACGTCGCCTCCAAGCATGGCGTCGTCGGCCTGACCCGGCACGGCGCGCTGCGCTGGGCAAAGCAGGGTATCCGCGTCAATGCCGTCTGCCCCGGCGTGGTCGACACCCGCATGACCGCGCCACTGTTCGAGGACGAGACGATCCGCGGCATGGTGGACGCGATGACGCCGATGGGCCGCGTCGCCCATGCCGACGAGATCGCCGAGGCCGTGCTGTGGCTCTGCTCGGACGGCGCCAGCTTCGTTACCGGGCATCCGCTCGTGGTGGACGGCGGCGCGACTGCTATCTGATCGGGAGATTTTCCATGCGCTACAAGCTGTTCGGGCGCTCGGGCCTGCGCGTTTCGGAGCTCTGCCTGGGGGCGATGACCTTCGGCACCGAATGGGGCTGGGGCAGCGACCGTGACGAAAGCCGCGCCGTCTTCGACGCCTTCGCCGAGGCGGGTGGCACCTTCATCGACACGGCCTATATCTACACCGACGGCGCCAGCGAACGGATGCTGGGCGATTTCGTGAAGGCGGATCGCAGCCACTTCGTCGTCTCCACCAAGTACGCGACGATGAATGCGCCGGACGTCACCATCACCGGCACCAGTCGCAAGGCGATGCGTCACGCGGTGGATGAGAGCCTGCGGCGGCTCGGCACCGACTATATCGACCTTTACTGGGTCCACGCCTGGGACGCGCGCACCCCGGTCGACGAGCTGATGCGTGGGCTGGACGATCTGGTGAGTGCGGGCAAGGTGCTCTACGTCGGCGTTTCCAATGCCCCCGCGTGGCAGGTGGCGCGTTGCAACATGCTGGCGGACCTACGGGGCTGGGCGCCGTTCGTGGGGCTGCAGACCGAGTACAACCTGCTCGAACGCACGGCGGAGCGCGAACTGCTGCCGATGGCGCGCGAACTCGACATTGCCGTCACCGCCTGGTCGCCGCTGGCGGGCGGCGTGCTCTCGGGCAAGTACGACGATGTGGGCGCCGAAGGGCGCCGCGCGGGCGATGCGCTGGGCGCGCGTGAGGCAGGGATTGCCGCCGAAGTCGCCGCCGTGGCGCGCGAACTGGGCGTACCGACGGCCGCCGCCGCGATCGCCGCCTTGCGGGCGCTGCCTCAGGGGGCGGGGGTGATCCCGCTGCTTGGCGCGCGCACCCTGAAGCAATTGCGCGAGAACCTGGGGTGTCTGGACGTGACGCTCTCGCCCGATCAGGTTGCCCGCCTCGATGCGGTCAGCGCGGTGTCGCTGGGATCGCCGCATGAGATGCTCGACAGTGCCTATATGCGAGGCATTTCGACCGGCGGCGCGTTCGACCGTCTCGACAACCACCGGGGGCGGGCCTGATTGGCTGCTTTCGCATTCGCAATATTGCCCATAAAGGCGCCGATATCGTCTATATGCGTATTTATGGACTCTAGTAGCTCTGAATAATGACAATTCGAACGCGCGATCTTCTGGACACGCCGGAACGATCACCGTATTCTGACACCCACGGCGCACCGCTCAAGAGTCGCGCCACGCAGGAGAGTGCCCTTGGCGAAAGGTCCATTGCGAGTAGGCATGGTGGGTGCGAACCCCGGTCGCGGATGGGGATCGGGCGTTCATCGCCGCGTGGTCGAGTTCCTGCCCGAATATACCCTTCAGGCCGTTTGCACGACGCGCCGGGAAACCGCCGAGGCTGCTGCGCAGGAATTCGGCGCGCCGCTGGCGTTCGACAATTCCGCCGATCTGGTGGCGCACCCGGATGTCGATCTCGTCTCGGTCTGCGTGAAGGCGCCCTATCACTATGATATCGTGCGCGGCGCGCTGGCGGCGGGCAAGCACGTCTACTGCGAATGGCCGCTCGCGCTTACCATGGATCAGGTCCACGAGCTGGAGCGCATGGCCGCCGCCAGCGCGTCCAAGGCGATGCTGGGCCTGCACCTTCAGGGCTCGCCCGTCCATCGCTACGCCGCGGGGCTGATCGCCGACGGCTTCATCGGTGAGGTCTACGGCGTCAACCTGCATGTGCGCATCTACGGCCCGATGAGCGCGCCGATGGCGGTGCGCAGCGGCGGCACCACTTTGCTCACGATCTACGGCGGGCATCTGCTCGACGCGGTGGACCACTACTACGGCGGCGTCGCCGAGATGGACGCGCGCAGCGTGATGCACCTGCCCCCGGTGGACGAGACGGGCGCGGCGGTGGACCGCGATGCGCCCGACCACCTGCTGATGCACGGCACACTGGGCAACGGCGCGCCGTTCAGCATCGACCTTGCCGGGGCCTCGCTGGCGGGCATGGGCTCGGTCTGGCGGATCGACGGGACGCAGGGCTCGCTGATCCTGTCGTCGCGCGATCCGGCGCTGCACGCGATGGAAACGCTGACGCTCAGCGGCGGCCGGGTGGGTGAGGCGATCCGCCCGCTGCCGGTGCCCGCGGCGTTCGACTGCGCGGCCATTCCGCCCGCGCCCGACCGCTATCCCGCCTATCCCGGCATGGACGCCTCGCGCGAGGCGCTGGCCGCGATCGGCAATCTCTATTCCGATCTGGCGAAGGCGGTCGCGGGCGACCTGCCCGTTCAGCCCGGTTTTTCACGCGCGGCGCGTATCCAGCAGATGCTGGCCGCCATCGACCGGGTGCCTACCCGATCAGCCAACAACACCGCGCCGCAGGAAGGAGAATACGCATGAACGCCGAAACGAAACTCAGCCCCGCAGGCGAGGTCAAGGAGGAGAAGATCACCTCCGGCCACGAAATCTTCTACCTCAACGGCCGCCGCATGGTGGAGACGCCCAGCAGCGTGCTGGTCAGTTCGTCGGCATGGCTCAACGATGCCCGCGTGCGCGACTGGATCGGCACCGAGAACCTGCGCCGCAACGGCCCGGACTATCCTCTGCTCTACGGTATCCCGCCGCTGCTCAAGGCGATCACCGATTGCCGCGATTACGAGTATCTGGAATCGCTGTTCACCGCCGAGCGCAAGATCAATCCCGCCTTCGATGCCTGGATGGAGGAGGGCTTCCTCTCCACCTTCACCATCGAGGATCTGGCCAAGTACCCCAAGGGTTCGAGCGGCCAGCTGCTCCACGCCTACATGGTCGAGCATGATCTTTCGCCCAATCTCCACGACAAGCTGATGGAGAACCCGAACTGGCGGCCCGAGACGTCGATCGACTTCTGGGATCTGCGCATGAGCCAGACGCACGACTTCTTCCATCTGCTCGGCGAAGTGGGCTTCAGCACGATCGCGGAATACTTCGTCACCGGCGTGATGACCGGCAACGTCTTCGCGCATGTCAGTCCGGAACTGGCCAGCAAGCTGATGTCGACCAACACGCTCGTCATGTTCCCATGGATGACCCGCTGCATGCTGCATTACGGAGAGGCCTGGCCCGACATGTGGTATCAACTGACGCACGGCTATGAAGTCGGCCAGCAATCCGCCCCGCTATTCTCGGCCAAGTTCGAGACGGTGTTCCACCTGTCGCCCGCAGAGGCGCGAGAAGCGCTGGGCGTAAAGGGTTTCCGCGGGGTGAAGGACAGCGGCCCGGCGTCGCGCGTGTTCGGCGAAGGGCGCGAGATCATCCAGTAAAGGGCATTCATTCGCCGTCATTACAAGGCCCAACGATGCGACCCGAGGCAGCATTCGCCGTCTCGGGTCGTTTTGCGTCGGTTGCATCAAGGTACAGGCCTCGGCAATCGATCCGGACAAGTGCGTATCGGCGATTAAATCCAAGGCAATACACCGCTTCTATCGTCGGCAGACGGGTGATTGCCGCCGATAACAAGAGCGAACGCGATGGACACCAACACTATCCGCACGACGACGGCTTATGTTTCGGCCATGGAGAGGCTGGTAGGCGCGGTTCAGGACTTGTCCCGCGCCCGCGATGTCGATGCGGTAACCGCCGTGGTGCGCGAGGCGGCGCGCAATCTCACCGGCGCGGACGGAGCAACGTTCGTTCTGCGTGACGGCGACCAGTGCTATTACGCCGAGGAGAACGCCATCGCGCCTTTGTGGAAGGGGCGGCGCTTTCCGATGGACATCTGCGTTAGCGGCTGGGTGATGCTGAACGCGCAGAGCATCGTCATCGAGGACATCTACGACGATCCGCGCGTTCCGGTCGAGGCCTATCGCCCCACGTTCGTCAAGAGCCTCGCGATGGTTCCTATTCGCCAGAGCGCGCCGATCGGGGCCATCGGCAATTACTGGTCCAGCCGCCATGCGCCCTCGGCCGAGGAAGTGGCGATCCTGCAGGCCCTGGCGGATACGACTTCGGTGGCGCTGGAAAACGCGGATCTCTACGCACGGCTGCAGGGCATGGTGCATACCTTGCAGGAGCAGCAGGCACGTATCAGCGAGCAGCATGCAAGCCTGGGTGTGTTCACCCGCGCGCTGGCGCACGACTTGCGTGAGCCGGTGCGTACTCTGATCGCCTTCTCCGACTTGCTGCGTCCAGAACCGGAGGAACGCGGCCGGAATGAGGGCCAACGGGAGGAAAGCCGGCAGGCCGCCTACCTGCGCTATATCGGCGAGTCCGCTGCGCGGATGCAGGCGCTGATCGATTCCGTCGGCCGCTACACGCGGCTCGATGCGCCGGGAGAGGCCGACCATTCGCTGTGCAGCGTGCCGGATGTGATCGACGAAGTGTGCCAGAGCCTTGCCCGCATCGTCGAGGATCGCGGCGCAACGATCATCTACGGTGCGTTGCCGGGGCTGGTCGCAGATTCGGTCCATTTGCGGCAGCTGTTCCAGAACCTGATCGCCAATGCGGTGCTGCACAACGAACCCGGCGTGACAGTGACGATCGGCGAATGCCTGGTCGACGGGCAACCCGGCTTCTTTGTCTCGGATGACGGAGCCGGTATTCCCGAGGCGCAGCGTGAGCAGATTTTCGAGCCATTCCAGCGCCTGGTCCATCGCAACGATGCATCCGGGCTGGGGCTGGCGATCTGTCGGCGCATCGTCGCCCTTTACGGCGGGCGCATCGGTTGCGTCTCTCCGAGAGCAGGCGGTGCGACGTTTCACTTCACGTTGCCTGAGGCACAGCAGGGCGAAGCCCTAAAAATGGATGACGAGGAACCCGATATGGACATGGCCATGTCCGCCGATGCAACCCCGGAAGTTGCCAATGTCCTGATCGTCGATGATCGGGAGGCGGACCTCGAACTGACGGAACTGGCGCTGTTTCGGCGGCCCAGGCTGCGTTGCCATGTACGCAGCGTGCGTGATGGACGCGCGGCGCAGCAAATTCTTTCGACGCCGGGTAATGATGTCGACCTGATCCTGCTCGACATCAACATGCCCGATGTCGATGGTTTTCGCCTTCTGGAGAACCTGCGCGGCGAGGATGCCTTGCGCGATGTCATGGTGATCATGTGCAGCGGCTCGGATCACGAGCCCGACCAGCGGCGCTCGGCCGAACTGGGCGCGGCGGGTTACCTGCTAAAGCCGCCGCGTTTCGCCAGCTTCAGGGACATCGTCGCGACCCGGCCCGGCCTGCGGCTACAGGACGATGCGGATGGCCTGACCCTGATCCGCACAGGCGGGTAGCATCGGGACTTCGCGCGCTCAGTCGAAATTCGCCTGCCCACCGTCGAGCGGGACGGTCGCGCCGGTCAGGTAGCCGAGGTCGGTTCCGCACAGCGCCACCAGCGCGCGGCCGATGTCCTCCTCCAGCCTGCCGATGCGGCCCAGCGGGATCGTACGAAAGAAGGCCTCGGCCTCGTTCGGATTGCCTTCGATCCAGCCCTTGAGCGCGGGGGATTCCGCATGCGGCGCGATCGTCAGCACGCGGATCGCGTCGCGTCCCCATTCCGAGGCGGCGGCGCGGGTGAGGGCGCGGATCGACTGCTTGATCGCTCCGTAAGCGCCATAGCCAGCCATGTCCCAGCGGATGCCGGCGGAACTGGTGAAGTTGAAGATCGTGCCCCCGCCGCGCGCGGCCATGTGTGGCTGCACCAGCTTCATCAGCCGGAAGCTGGCGAGCGGGCCGGATTCGAAGCCCGCGACGAAATCCTCGTCGGCCACGTCCATCAGCCTGCCGAGCGGAACCTGCTGCGCATTGTTGACGAGGATGTCGATGCCGCCGAGTTCGGACACGGTGCGTTCGACGGTGGCGGCAAGGTCGCTGGCGGACTTCACGTCGGCGACGATCGGCACCGCGCGCACGCCGCGTTTACGCAACGAGGCGGCGACGGTTTCGAGCTTGTCCGGGGTGCGTCCGAGCAACGCGATGTCCGCTCCGGCACCGGCCATAGCGAGGGCAACGCCTTCGCCGATGCCTTGCCCTGCGCCGGTGATGATTGCGACCTTGTTGGAGAGGTCTGTCATGCCGCTTGGTCCCCCTTAGGTATGCTTTAGGTGCCGTTGAGTGCCGTTCATGCTGCCGTATATCCACCGTCCACCGGTACCACCGCACCGTTGACGTAGGACGACCGGTCCGAGACCAGCCACAGCACGGCATCGGCGATTTCCGCAGGTTCGGCGAGGCGCTTCAATGGGTTGGAAGCGGCGATCTGTTCGCGCAGGCCCGGATTGTCGGTCATCACCTTTTCCAGCAGTTCCGTGCGGGTTCCGCCGGGGCAGACGGCATTGGTGCGGATGTTGTCCGGCCCGAACTGGACGGCGGCGGTGCGCGTCAGGCCGATGACCGCATGCTTGCTGGCCGCGTAGACCGGCCGCGTCGGCGTACCCACCACCGAGGCGACCGAGCCGATGTTGACGATCGAACCCTTTGATTCCCAACGCATTCGCGTCACCGCATGGCGCATACAGTGATAGACGCCCTTGAGATCGACCTCGATGGTGCGATCAAGCGGGTCGGGCAGCCATTCCTCCGAAGGCACAGTCTCGATGTCGATACCGGCGTTGTTGACCAGAAAATCGATGCGTTTGAAATGCTTGTCGATTTCGCCGAAGGCAGCGGCGACGGTCGGCTCGTGCGAAACATCGACTTTCAGTGCCAGCGCGACGCCCGCCGGAGCGGTTTCCGGCGCAAGATCGAAGACGATCACGGCGGCCCCTTCGGCCACCAGCGTCTCGGCGATGACACGGCCGATACCGCTGCATCCGCCGGTGACGACGCCGATCTTCCCGTTGAGGTCGAAGCCCTTCATCGCACCACTCCCGCTGCCGTGAGCACCCTCTGCGCGGCTTCCAGCGCCTGACGGGCGCGCTCCAGCGGGGTAGCGCCGTTCTGGAGGCGGGCGAGGTTGGGGGTCTCGACGCCCAGTTGGGCATGCATGGGCAGGGCCTTCAGGATGGACACGAGGGGGAATTCTCCTTCACCGGGATAGAGCCGGCTGGCGACCGATTCCGGGCCGATTTCAGCAGGTTCGATCGCCAGCGGACCGTCGCACAACTGTACGTAGCCGATATGGCGCGGCGCGATCGCGGCCACCGTTTCCGCGTCGCCGCCGGTGCGGATGAGATGCAGCATGTCCATCACCAGTTGCGCATCCACGCCCGCCGCCTCGATCAGCGCGACGCCGTCCGCCAGCGTGCGCGTCGCGCCCATGGATATCGGCTCGATGTAGACGTGCAGGCCAAGCCGGGCGCACAACTCGTGGAAATCCGCCAGTTTCTCGGCGATGTCGTGGCGGGCGGGGCCGTAATTGATGGCGGTTGCCGACACCGCGCCGAGTTCAGCCCCGAACGTGAGCGCTGGCTCATAGACAGCGATCGGATCGTCGATATTGAGGTTGAACACTTCCAGGTTGCCCGCCGTCACGCCGGTATCGGCGATCGCGCGCCGGATGTCCGCCGCCATCGCCGGTCTTGCGATCATCTGGGGATGGATCACCGGCTCCTGTACCCACAGGCTTGCCGAGGCATACCCGGCCCCGGCCGCGATGGCGAAGAGATCGACCGGCGAGACGTCGGGCAGCGTCAGGCAGTCGAGGCTGATCCCGCTCATCCGGCGGCGCCGAACGCGGCGTAGACTTCGCCGATGGAGGGGTTGCGGCGCAAGGTCTGACCACCGCTGACGTGGATCACCTGCCCGGTGACGAAGCTCGATTCCTCGCTCGCCAGCCACAGTGCGGCATTGGCGACGTCGGCCGAGACGCCCGGGCGCTCCAGCGGGATTTCGCGCATGTAGAGCGAGCGCATCGCCGGGATCGCCATGCCGCCGCCCGACATCGGAGCGTCGGAAACGCCGCCCGCCGCGATGGAATTGGCGCGAATTCCTTTGGGTCCGAACTCGTTGGCGATGCAGCGCACGACATGGTCGATGCCCGCCTTGGTGCCCATGTAGGCAGCGTGGTCCTCGAACATGATGGTGGCGGTGACGGAGGAGATTTGGATGATTGATCCCCCCTTGTCCATCGCGCGCAACAGGGCCTGGAAGAACTGGAACGGGCCGGTGAACTGGATGGCGTTCATCTGCTCCAGTTCGTCCTTGCTGGTCTCCAGGAACGGCTTGAGCAGGCCCCAGCCGGTGCTGTTGACGCCGATGTCGAGGCCGCCGATCTTCTCTGCGGCCTGTTGCACACCGGCCTTGATGCTCGCCTCGTCGGTGATGTCGCAGACTACGTATTGTGCGCCGATCTGCCCTGCGACGTCGCGCAGCGCGTCTTCGCGGCGACCGGCGATGACCACTTCGGCGCCGTGGTCGATGTAGGTGCGGGCGATCGAGGCGCCGACATTATCGGGCGCGACGCCGAGGATCAGCGCCTTGCGGCCGTTCAGTCTCTTGTCCATGGAATGCTCCTGAAACCGCGCGCTCAGAGTGCCGCGAAGTCGATTTCGGTGATGGGGTTGGTGCCGTCCCAGACTTTGGCGGCGGCGCGGCCCTCGATTATGAGCTGGCGGGTGCCTTCGCCCTCGATGAACTCGAACAGCACGCCCTTCTCTCCGGGGGCGGCGAGATAGGCGACGCGGGTGGCGGCGTTTTCGGCGCGGAACACCACTTCCATACCGTCCGCCACCGCATCCTTCACCGAGGCGTCGAGATCGTCGGTCAGCCAGGCGATGTGATGCATGCCGATCAACAGCTTGCCCTGCTCGTCGCGATAGGGGCAGGGGCCGTCGTTGGTCAGCTGGATCATTTCGATCTGGGTGTGGTCCTGATAGGCCATGGCGACGTCGATCATGACGGTGCCCTTGCGGCCGTAGCACTCGCCCTCCATGCTGACGTTGCGGAACACGGTCCAGGGGCCAAGGCCGCTGGCCATGCTCCAGCTGCGGATGCTGGCGTCGAGATCCTCGACGACAAGGCCGATCTGGTCGATCGGGCCATACTTCAGGCGGCTCATGCGGCGGCTCCGGCTGCGAGGGTAGTGGAAAGGGCGGCGGCGTGCGCGCCTGCGCGGCGGCCGAAGAACGAGGCTTCGCCAAGGCAGGTGCCCGAGGCATAGCCGCTGCTGTCCTGCGCGATGTTGGAGGCGCAGGCTCCGGCGGCGTAAAGGCCCGGCACCGGCGCATCGCCCGCGTCCAGCACTTCACCGTCCACCGAGGTCTTCAGTCCGCCCAGCGTGAAGCCGGTGTAGACGGCCTTGCCGAACGACAGGTCGAAGGCGGCGAAGGGGCCTTTGTCCAGAGGCTTGATCCACTTGGGATACTTGCGGAATTCCGGGTCTTCACCCTGTGCCGCATGACGGTTGTAGGCCTCCATCGTCGCCTGCAGGCTGCCGGTCGGCAGGTCGAGGCCGCGCTCCATCTCCGCGATCGTCTCGAAGCCGTCCACCAGCGTCTGGTTGGTCAGCGAGGCCCAGCGCGGATAGGCGAAGATCTCGGCATCGACGACGAGGTAGGCCGTGCCGCCGGGTTGCTGCGCGCAGGCCATGCTGGAGCGGCTGTGGTAGCTGTCCTCCGCCACGAAGCGCTTGCCTTGCGCGTTGATCAGCACGCCCTTGAGCAAGTCCTGCGGCGGGTAGAACGGTGAGGTCAGGAAGGCCTGCTCCATATGCTCGGTATCGCCGCCCGCCGCCATGCCGAGGCGGATCGCCAGGCCATCGTCGTAAGGGCTGCCCTGGATGTAGGTGGACTGCAGGATCGGCGTGTACTGCGCGACCATCTCCGGGTTCTGGCCGAAGCCGCCCGCGCACAGGACCACGGCCTTGTCCGCGCGTACGAACCTGGTCTCGCCGAAGCTGCGGACTTGCACGCCGATGATCCTGTCCTCCTCGCGCACGAGGGCCTCCACCTTGGTGTCGACCATCGTCGTCACGCCCAGCGCCACCGCGCGCTCGGACAGCATGCGCAGCGCCAGTGCACCGCCGCCCTCCTCGCCGTCGAAGGCGACCTTGTGGCCGCGCGGGGCAGGCTGAGCCTTGTCGCGATAGGGCCAGACCTGCTCGTTACCCGTCCATATCAGGCACTCGCGGCCGGGCTGGACGACGTTCTTTTCGGGGTAGTAGCTGCGGTCGAACGGCACGCCGTGCGTTTCGAGCCAGTCGAAATGCGCGACACTGCCTTCGCAGTAGCTGCGGATCTTCTCATGCGGCGGGGCGATCGAAGCGGCTTCCAGATAAGCCGCCATGGCCTCCACGCTGTCCTCGAAGCCGCAGGCCTTTTGCACCGCTGTGCCGCCGCCGAGATAGAAGTGCCCCGCCGCCGCCGAAGTGCTGCCGGTGCCGCCGCTGGTGCGCTCGATCACGATTACCGATGCACCGGCCTCGGCCGCCTCGATCGCGGCGCAGGCGCCCGCCATGCCGAAGCCGATGACGACCACGTCCGCAGTGCCGGACCAATGCCCGACAGAGCCCGCATCGACGATCAGCGAATCCGTTGGATTGCCCAAGTTCGATCCTCTCCTTGTTTGGAGATTATTTAAACCGAACTGTTAGTATGGTCAATTATGATTGAGTGGATTCAGACGGTCAAAATGTCCCTTAACTGACCAGCCAGAACGGCGACGTAGGCGCCGGCATCGGCTTGCGAAAGCATGTCGCTTCGGGCGATGTCGCCGCAGACCTGGTCGATGCTGGACAGCAACAGGCGCAGGCGTGCGCGTTGCAAATGTGCTTGCCTTCCCTCGCCCATTGCGGCGACGAAGCCGGGCAGGCCATGGCCCGCAAGACGGTCGATCAGGTGATCGCGATCCTCGATGAGCCTGAGGCGAAATGCCTGCTCGAAGATCGCCAGTTGCTCGACGAGCGGGGTGACATAGCCATGCGCTATATAAAGCCCTGCAAGCTTTTCGACCCAGCGTTCGAGCGCGCCTTCGGCTGCGGTGTCGATCTGCGCCAACGTATCGAAATGCGCGAGCCAGTCAGCCGAAATGTCGTCGTATATGGCGAGCGCCAGCGTCAGCTTGGAATCGAAATGGTCGTAGAACGTCGCGCGGCTGACTTTTGCGGCACTTATGATGTCGTCGATTGTGGCGCGCACGTAAGGGGTCGTGGCGAAGACTTCCGCTGCAGCGGCGAGCACGGCGGCGCGGGTCTGGCGGCGGCTTTCTTCCTGATAGGCGGTGCGGCCGGGTGGGCGGCCTCGTTTGCGGGGTTGCGGTGTTTCTGTGTCGTCCATGTCGATGTTACCATGGGAGACAGGCTGCCATCGCGTCAATTCGCGAGGCGGCGGCAGACAGATCGGTTGGTAAGTCTACATCACGGGCAAGGCCGGGCCTCATGATCGTCGTGAAAGGCAGTCCAGTGGCTCGGGCTGCGCTTTCGTGGCGATGGCGGCTCCCAGGACCAAAGCACATGGGGATCGACCCTGCGCGGGCGAGGTATAGCGCGTTCGTGCCTCGATTGGCGCTGTCAGTGGCTATCCTCACCTGAGCTGAGGCATTGTCGTCCAACATCGCTGCGATGTCGGATACGTCCAGCCATGGGAGGTCCGAACTCAGAATCAGGACCGGCGCCTGGCGTTTACCACCGGCGGCGCGCATGGCTTGTTCGATAGCTGCATTGTGGTCGCCAGCTTCTTCCAGCAACGCGCGCGCGCCGATTGCCGCAGCCTGCGTGAGTGCGTCCCGGCATCGGCTCACGACGATTAGTTGCGACGCTCCGATGGCGCGGGACGAGACCTGCAAAACGTGCCGGGCCATGCGGCGGCTGAGCCGTTCCCGTTGGTCAGGGGAAAGGACATCGCGCAGCCGCGACTTCGCCTCCCGGAAAGGCTTGATGGGCACGATGATGACGGGACCGGTCGCTGACACCCGCAGATAAGCCTCCCCTTGCGGTCATCACCATTTGAGCTTCAAGGTCTCAAACCCCATGACCGGCCCGCCGAATATGGACGGTTGTTCGTTCTCGTCCAGTTCGAAGTCTGGGATCCGCCGCAACCATTCCTGCAGCGAGATCATGATCTCTCGTTTGGCGAGGTGAGACCCGATACAGCGGTGCGGACCCAGGCCGAATGTGACGTGGTTGTTGACTTTTCGATCGAGGTCGATCGTCTCGGGCTCCTTGAACGTCCCGGCGTCGCGGTTCGCGACTGTATTGGGCATCACGATACGGTCATGACGGCGGAACTGGATGCCGCGGAACTCGAAGTCGTGCGTGACGCGGCGGTAGATGTTCGACACGGCATTGATGCGCATGAGTTCTTCCAGCGCGATCATGAACGCGGCCGGATCGTCCATCTTGTCGCGGAATTTGCGCCGGGCATCGGGCGTGGTGGCCAGGTAACGCCATACATAGGTCATCGTATTGGTGACGGTGTCCAACCCAGCGACGAACAGCAGAAAGCCGCAGTTGATGATGTCTTCCCAGCGATGCTGGTTGCCATCGGCATCGCGTGCCTGGACGATGGTGCTGGCGATGTCGTCGCCGGGATTGCGTTCCTTGCCGCGAAACAGTTCTTCCAGCACGGCGAAAAGTTCGACGAGATTGGCCTTGCGGGTTTCCTCGTCGTTGCTGCGGAAGAACGTGTCGGAAATGCGCAGGAATTCGGGCAGGCGTTTTTCGGGAAGTCCGAATAGTTCCAGGAAAGTCGCGGTCGGGAACTTGGCCGCATAGTCCTTCACAAAGTCGCAGCCACCCGTACCTGCGAAGCCGGAAATCAGGCTCTCTGCCCTTTGCTGCAGGCCCTCGGTCATGCGGCGCACAGCCAGCGGGGTGAACATCGGGGCGAGCAGTTTGCGGAAGACGTCATGCTCCGGCGGATCGACGCCATTGGGCTGGAGAACCGGGAACGGCTCGAGAGGCGGCACTTGCGCCTTGTGGGTCGAGAACTTCTCGTGGTTGCGATAGCACTCGACGATGTCGGGGTAACGCAGAAATACCCAGTGACCGCCATTGCGCGGCGTGTAGAAAATTGGTGGCACGCCCTTGCGAACGAGGCCATGCCACAACTGCACCGGGTCCGAGATATCCTTCGGCATGGCGTAGAAGTCGAAATCCACCATCAACTCAGGTGGCACATGGTCCGGCGTGGAAGGCGCGAACTGCGGGGTCATGCGCGGTCTCCCTTGACCATGCGCAATGCGCCTTCGGGGCAATTGCGGATGGTCATGCGGACCTTTTCCTCAAGTTCGGCTGGGATGTCCGGATTCTCGATCACGACTTTGCCTTCCAAGGAGTCGGTCGAGAAGACTTCCGGACACAAATCCTCGCAGCGGGCGTGCCCTTGGCACACCGCCATGTTGGCGACGACTTTCATGAATTCGTTTCTCCTCTCCGTATCGTTCGTACCACTCGGACAAGGCTGACGCAGGCGACTTGCTGGAACCAAACTGGACATACAGAACCATTTGCGTCACATTCTGGGTGGAGACGAGCGATGGACCTGACCCCGAAGATCCTGAAAGCCATCCGACTCGACGAGGGCCGCCTGGAACTGCTCGAATGGCGTTGGCCGGACATGATCGAGCATCGGCAGACCGAGAGCGAACTGATGCTGGAAATGTCACTGCCGCCGCAGTCGGCGGATGCATCTGCCGAATTTCCAGAAATTGAGAGTGGAAATTACTGCTTCATGGGTCGGCTCTTCGTTCGCTATCCCGGCGTGGCTATCCATGGGCGAGGGCGGGGAGGCCATATCCGGATACTGCGCTGCACTTTCTCGGAAGCGCGGGCTCGCACGATCCTGGGCGATGCGCCGGTGCCCCCGATTGGGGTCTTGCAAGCGCTCCTGAACATTCGCAGCGATGCTTTGCGCCAACTCATGAACCTGGCGCTTCGGGAATTGATTTCTCCCCGCATGTGTTCGAGCGAAGCAGTCGGAGCGTTGCACGTGCTTCTTGGCATCGAACTAGCTCGGCTATTGGAGCGGCAATTGCATGTTGCGTCGCATAGCCGTCTATCAGGTTGGCAGTATCAGCGCATCCGGGAGCGACTTCTTCAGCAGGAAGCCTTGCCCACCGTTGCCGAACTCGCGGCCCTGTGCGGCATAAGCGTGCGTCATCTGAACCGTCAATTCTGGGCGCTGACGGGCAGCACGGTTGCGGAATACGTCAAGACCTTCTGGATAGATCGCGCTAAAGGGCTGTTGTCCGAGAGTGTGCTACCGATAAAGGGTGTCGCGATGGCTGCAGGCTTCGCTCATCCCAATAGCTTTGCTCGAGCATTCCAGAGGGCTACTGGAATGACGCCGCAAGATTTTCGCCGCTGGTCTCGGGTGGGTGAGCATGGTCGGCCATGAATTGCGCATAATCCTGAGGCTGATTCCATGCAGAGAAGTAAGGGATTTAGGGCGCTTCGCGTAGAGTGTTGCGAGTGGGTCCAAAGTACAACGGATATTGTCCTTGTAGCAGCCTAGGGTCGGGACCCTAGCTCACACCGGAGCAAGATCGGGAGTTAACCGGGCATGGAAAGGGCGCAACTTCATTTCGGCCTCCGTAGCCTGTTCGTAGGCGGCTCCTTGCTCATGGTGGTGGGATTGCTGGCTCTGGCCAGCGCCGTTTTATGGCTGGAGGCGTCGAACAGGCAATTTGCAGCCCGTGTCGACATGGCCCGTCAACAGATGCAACTGGTTTCCCGGATCGAGACGGAAGCGGCATTGGCGTTTTTGCAGGAGGGCAGACCAAAGGCGGCGGCGGGGGTAAGACTGGACCGGGCGGCCAGGAATTACCTGGACAGTATCGAAAATGAAGCACGTCTTCTTGGAGACGGCCCGGATCAAATTGACTGGCAGGCAAGCGAGGAGACTACTGGCCGGCGTCTCCTTGACGCGATTCATGCTCTGGATGGCGTGAATGGCCTGGATCGGGTTCGTGCAATAGCCGGCGGGATCGCCATGCAGGAGCATCGCGAAGTTGAAGTAGCGGTCGCTGCGGCTGCACGCGTGGCGGACCTTACATGGTGGTTGGTCTGCGTAATCATGTCGGGTTTGCTGGGCCTGCCGATCGCTTGCGCGGCACTTCTGTGGCACAATCTGGTGAAACCTCTTGAAGCGCTGGTTCGCGCGACGAACGATCTCGCGAGTGGCGGCGTTACCAGGCCGTTGCCTCTTGAGGGGCTGAATGAGACGCGCCGGTTGACAGAACATTTCAATGAGATGGCGGAAGCGGTCGAGGCGCGCGTCGCGCAGCGTACGATGCAGTTGAGGCAGGCGAACGACCAACTCGCACGGACGGATCAGAGGCGGCGGCTATTTCTGTCCAAGGTCAGCCACGAACTGCGTACACCCGTCACCGTAATGCGGGGCGAGACCGAAGTTGCACTGCGGTTCGCCGAGGGCGAGGAGGCCTTGCGGGAGGCCCTTAGGCATGTTCTTGACAGTAATCTGTTTCTTCAGCGACGGCTCGATGATCTGCTGACCCTTGCACGGGCGGAAGACGGTGCGCTGCCTTTGCATCGGGGCGAGGTCGATCTGGCGTGCATTGCAAGGCATGCGGGGCGAACCTCGGCTGCTTTCGCAGCAGCGAGCGGGATTTGCGTGGATGTGGCAGGACTTGATGCAGCCATGCCGGTGATCGGGGATGAGGAGCGGCTGTGCCAGGCGCTCGTCGCGCTGATCGACAATGGTGTGAAGTTCTCTCCGCCGGGCGGAACGGTTCGCTTGCGATCGGCGTGTATTCCGGGCGGTTATGGCATTGCCGTCAGTGACGAAGGCCCGGGAGTGGAGCCGGGAGATCTGGATCGTATCTTCGATCCTTATGTTCAGGGAGATGCGGGACGCGCTTTAGGTGGGACGGGGTTGGGTCTCTCGCTGGCGCGATGGATCGTGCACGAGCACAACGGAACGATCCTTGCCGCCAATAAGCACAAGGGAGAAGGGCTATGCGTGTCGCTGATGCTGCCGGTCGCGGCTTGAACATTCTACTCGTCGAAGACGATCCCGGCATTGGCCGGTTCGTCCATCGCGGACTTCAGGCAGCCGGATATTCCGTGGAGTGGCAAACGCTGGGCCGACGAGCGCAATCGCGGCTGGCGTCCGGTCTATTCAATGCCGCGATCCTTGACCTCGGTTTGCCTGATGCCGACGGTGCAGATCTGTGCCGGGATGCGCGTGCGAAGGGTGTGGACCTGCCGATCTGCATGCTTACCGCGCGCTCGGATATCGACGACAAGCTGCAAGGCTTCCGTTGCGGCGCCGACGACTATCTGACTAAACCGTTTTCCTTCGAAGAACTTCTGGCTCGTCTTTCCGTAATGATCCGGCGCAGCGCGTCCGGGGCGCGTGATCGTCTGGCCCTGGGCGAGCTTGTGCTCGATGTGCGCGGACGCAGTGCACAGTTGTCAGGCGAACTGTTGGAACTCAGTCGACGCGAGTTCGATCTCCTGCACTGTTTCTCCCGGCAGGCGGGGCAAGTCGTCACACGAGACCAGTTGCTCGACGAGGTATGGGGCCGTGAAGCGGAAGTTACGGAAAATGTGGTGGACGTCTATGTCGGATACTTGCGCCGGAATTTGGCTCGCCATTCATCTGCACCGCAGATTGTCACCGTGCGCGGAGTAGGCTTTGTGTTGAGACATGGGACCAAAGCATAAGTCCGTTTGAGAGCATTCTTATGTTCGCCTCAGGACGTTCTCAGAAGCTTCGTCCTATTTTCCTTTTCACAAGCGACGCTGGTCGCGGTGAAAAAGGAGGATGCGATGATGGGAAGGCGGGGGCGTCTGCTGGTTACGGCCATGGCAGTATCTGGCACATTGACGGGAATGTTCGCAGGAACCGCAGCGATCGGCCAGTCGGCGCCGAAGCATGATTTCAAACTTCCCGGCGTAACCTGGGAAGACATTCTCAACGACGAAAAGACCAACGACAACGTGCTGATGTACGGGCTCGGCGTGCGTGCCCAGCGCTACAGCACGCTCGACCAGATCAACGCGGCCAATGCGAGGAAGGTCGTTCCCAAGTGGGTATTCTCGTTCGGTGACGAGCGCCAGCGCGGGCAGGAGAGCCAGGCGCTGTTCTATGACGGCGTGATCTATGTCACCGGTTCCTACAGCCGCGTCTTCGCGATCGATGCCAGGACCGGCCGCAAGATCTGGTCTTACGCCGCGCGCCTGCCCGACGATATCCGCCCCTGCTGCGACGTCGTCAATCGCGGCGCGGCGATCTACGGCGACAAGATCTTTTTCGGCACGCTGGACGCCGGCATGGTCGCGCTCGACCGCAAGACCGGCAAGGTGGTGTGGAACAAGAAGTTCCAGGACCACAAGGCCGGCTACACGATGACCGGCGCGCCGACGATCGTGAAGGACAGGAAGACCGGCAAGGTCATGCTGATCCACGGCTCCTCGGGCGATGAGTTCGGCGTGGTGGGCGAACTCTACGCCCGCGATCCCGACACCGGCGAGGAAATCTGGATGCGCCCGATGGTCGAGGGTCATCAGGGACGACTCAACGGCAAGCCCTCCAGCTACACCGGCGATCCCAAGGCGCCCAGCTGGCCCAACGACAAGGACGGCAAGAAGGTCGAGGCCTGGAACCACGGCGGCGGCGCTCCGTGGCAGTCGGCGACGTATGACGAGAAGACCAACACCATCGTCATCGGCACCGGCAACCCGGCACCGTGGAACACGTGGAAGCGTTCTCCGGGCGACAGCCTCTACACCTCCGGGCAGGTCTATATCGAGCCCTCGACCGGCGAGCCGGTGGGTTTCTTCCAGCATACGCCGAACGATGCCTGGGATTTCTCCGGCAACAACCCGATCGTGCTGTTCGACTACAAGAAGGACGGCAAGACCATCCGCGCCGGCGCCCATGCCGACCGCAACGGCTATTTCTTCCTGACCGACCTCGACAAGATGACGAAGCGGGACGGAAAGATCAGCAAGCAGAAGGGCGGGGCACTGGAAATCTTCCCGTTCGTGCCGAACATCAGCTGGGCCAGCAAGTGGGACGTTGCGAACGGTCGCCCGATCGAGAACCCCGGCCAGCGCCCTCCCCCGCCCAAGCCCGGCGAGGACAAGGGCGAGAGCATCAAGGTGACCCCGAACTTCCTGGGCGGCACCAACTGGATGCCGATGTCCTACAACCCGGACACCAACCTGTTCTACATCCCCTCGAACGACTGGTCGGAGGACTACTGGACCGAGAACATCACCTACAACAAAGGCGCGGCCTATCTGGGACAAGGCTTCCGCATCCGCAAGCAGTTCGACGACCACGTCGGCGTCCTGCGCGCGCTCGACCCGGTCACCGGCAAGATCGCGTGGGAAGCCAAGGAACACCTGCCGCTTTGGGGTGGCAACGTGACGACGAAGGGCAACATCGTCATCCAGGGTACCAGCGATGGATACGTGAAGATCTTCGATGCGAAGACCGGCGCGGAATTGTGGAAATTCCAGACCGGATCGGGCGTTGTTTCCGTGCCGATCACCTGGGAAATGGATGGCAAGCAATATATCGGCCTCGCTTCGGGCTACGGCGGCGCGGTTCCGCTCTGGGGCGGTGATATGGCGGATCTGACCAGGACCGTAACGCAGGGCGGGTCGTTCTGGGTCTTCGAACTACCGGAAATTTGAACTTAGTCGATTAGCGCAGGGTGGCGACCCTGCGTGATGTGTCCGGGCGAACTCGTCTCCCTCCGTTGAAGATTTCGTCCGGACACGCCCCTCGTTCTGGATTTCTCGTCATGCGCCTATTTGCTCTGTTTCTTGCGTCTGTTCTCTTGAGCACGCCCGCTGTGGCGCAGCAGCGCATCGTCAATGTGGAGGAGCGACCTGTTCCCTGGATCATCAACGGTTGCGTCATCGGGCCAAAGGCATCCTGCGCCGGTGCCGACTTGCGCTTCGCGGACCTTGGCAACGCCGACCTCGCCGGAGCGGATCTGCATGGCGCGAAATTGTCTCGTGCAGATATGCGTCACGCCAATTTGACTGGCGCAAATCTCGAGGGCGCTGATATGGATGGCACGGACCTTTCGATGGCGTTCCTCAATGGAGCCAGACTGAGTGGAGCATCCCTACGCGGAGCCAGTCTTGCATTTGTGCGGGCTGGTCACGCGATCTTTGACAGGGCCGACCTCACTGCGGCTACACTCGAAAAGGCGTTGATGAAAGGAGCGACCTTTCGAGGCGCCCGCCTGGTCCATACCGACTTGCTTGAAGCGAAATTCTACGAGGCCAACCTGGAAGGTGCCATGTTGGATGGTGTACGCATCCGCTTTGCGGTCTTTCAGGATGCCTGGATGAAAGACTGCTCAGGATGTCCCATGGGTTGGCAGACAGGCGATACCGTATGGCAGAGTGAAGCGAAAGAGCGCCGACGTAACAGGCTTGAACCTTGATTAGCGATCGATAGTATCCAAAATCGTCCGGTGCTGTAGATCAAGGCGTCGCAGTTTTTACTCTTGCATTCGGCCGTATTGCAGCCGCAGTAAGGGGGCTCGATTTTGCAAGAGATCACAGACGCGTTGGGAGCTTGATCGCACATGCCTGATATCGAAAAAACTACGGATATAGCCGCTCTGACCGTACAACTGTTGAGCGCATATCTCTCGAACAACACGGTTGCATCCGAGGATTTGTCAGGGTTGATACGGTCCACGAAAGCGGCATTGACCGATGAGACGGTTGTCGAGCCGGTCGCCGAAGACACATCAGCTTACACGCCGGCAGTTTCGGTTCGTAAAAGCCAGGCATCTTCGGAACATTTGCTTAGCCTGATCGATGGCAAACCGTACAAGACGCTCAAGCGCCATCTGGCATCCCACGGATTGACCCCAGAAGCTTATCGGAATCGCTACAATCTTCCTGCCAGTTATCCGATGGTCGCACCGGATTTCTCGGCAAAACGGCGTGCCATTGCCGAGAAAATAGGTCTGGGCAATCGGCAGCAAGCTGTGACTTCGGACAGTGCGTCGGCCCTGGAAAATACAAAAGTATCGTCCAAAGGGCGTGGTTCCAGGAAGAGTTCTTCAAAGGACGCAGCGTCTACGAGATCGCACGGCAAGGAGAATGCCGCAGTGACGCCGCCTGTCGAAACGGTTGTTTCAACGGATACACCGAAAGCCCGGCGAGCCATGGGCAAGTCTGGAACTACGCGCGCAAGTGAGCTTTCAGTTCCAGCGGAAGCCGTGGCCGAGCAGGCAACGGCAGCGGCGCTTCTGAAAGGCGCAAGGGTCAAGAAAACGAAAGAATCAGCGGCCACGACTGCAGCTAAGTCCAAAAGGCGTAGCGCCGGATTTGCGACTACAGGAGGCGTCGTGGTAGAGCCCGCACCGGCCGTTACGGAGGGTGCACCGGCGAAACCTGCGCCGAAGCGGCGCGGCAAACTCGGATTGTTTGGCAAGGGCGTTGCCTCGCAGAAGGGCGCAATACCCGAGGCCACCGGTACGGACGACGCTCAAGAGAGTAAGGGTGATACACTGGCAGGCGGAAAGCCGCGGGGCGCGGGCAAGCCAAAGCGGATGGCTCGCACGCCGAAAGGCACTCCATCGGATGCCGCTTAAGCGCTAGTCAGAAAGTGAATGCCCCAGAGCAGTTTCGTCTGTCGATCCTGACGTGACGCGGCCATGGTCGGTCGCTATGGGGCCTGTCCCTCGAAGCTTATTTCGACAGGAAGAATGCATATGAACAATAGTGATCTCGCAGACACCATTGCCACTGATGCCGGCATTACCAAGGCCGATGCGCGCAAGATCGTTGATGCCATTTTCATCGCGATTGCGGGTGCTGCTGCAAAGGGTGAAGAAATTTCGCTCAATGGCTTTGGCAAGTTCAAAGTCAAGGACACCCCGGAACGCGAAGGGCGCAACCCTGCGACCGGCGAGCCGATGACCATCAAGGCTGCTCGCAAGCTGTCTTTCACGCCCGCCAAGGCCGTGAAAGACAAGTTGAACGGCTGACAAAACGACGGCGGCGTCCTTCTTTGGAGGACGCCGCGCTATTCCCCAGGAATGAGAAATCCGACGATTGCTGTGGCACCTTGGTGATGCCGCTCTTGCAAAGAGCGGGCTATCGCCGTGGTGGCGGCTTAAGATATTTCTTGCTGGCCTCTGGATCACTCAGTGTGCAAGATCAGACTCAAGAACTGGCCGAATTCAGGCCAATATCGAAGTGAGAATTGCCGCCTCCTTGATATTTCATTTCGTCGGCGACGAGCTCATCCAGTTAGATGGCACTGAAACGCAAGGCAGTCGACAAGGACAAAGTGTCACTGTACCTACTAGCTGCCGTCAGTGATCAGCGTACCGCCATCCACCACCAGATTCTGCCCCGTGATGAAGGCGGCGGCATTTGAGGCGAGGAAGGCGGCTACAGCGCCTACCTCCTTTGGCGTACCGGGGCGCCGCAAGGGTGTCATCGCCATGCGGCGTGTCATGAATTCGACGTTCTCCAGTAGCGGTCGCGACAGTTCGGTGGCGATGAACCCCGGAGACAGTGCGTTTACGCGGATATTGTGTGGTCCCCATTCGACGGCAAGGTTGCGGGCCAGCTGCGCTACCCCGGCTTTGGCAAGTGCATAGGCATTGATCTGACCGTTCCCGCGAAGGCTCGACAGGCTTGATACCAGCACGGCCGTACCGCCGCCGCGCGAAGCGATATGTGGCAGTGTGAGGTTGCACAAGTTCACTTGGCTGGTCAGGTTGACGGCCATGACACGCGCATAGTCGGCCATATCAATCTGTGCAAAGGGACCGGGCTTGCCGGTGATGCCGGCATTGCAGACGAGCACGTCGAGCCCGCCAAAGTCGGCAATAGCACGATCCACGAGTCGAGCGAGGGCTGCATCGTCGGTGACGTCGCATGGTTCGCCGGGCATGCCCAGTTCGTCGGCTACCCGGGCTGTGTCGGCGGGATCCTCGCTGGAGATGAGGACGCGCGCTCCCTGGGCAATCATGCTCTCGGCGATGGCGCGGCCGATTCCGCGCGTGGAGCCGGTGACTATCGCCGTTTTGCTCGACAGGTCGAACATGTCAGGCGCCCTTGTCGAGAACGTTGTATGCGGGATCGACCTGTTCGGGTTTTGCTTCGTCGAGCGGGCTGCCGTTATGGATGTAGG
>JASGGD010000015.1:0-44585 GCA_047605225.1 Novosphingobium sp. | reverse complement strand
TCGCGGTGGCGTCATGGACGCCCGCGAACCAGACCAGCGAATTAGTCGCGCGGGTTTCGCTGGCGACCAGTGCGGCATCTTCGCTTTGACCATCGAAATAGTCCACGGTCATGCCGCTTTCGCAGCCGTCGCCAAGGTCGCGGGCCGGGCGCACCGGCATCGAGGGCAGACGGGGTTGAGGATCGACGCCGGGTTCGTAATCGACGCGGGCATGATCTCGATAGCGCCCAAGAATCGCTTCGAGCGGCCGGGCGGCGTCCGGGGAGACCGCGATCTTCGCGAAAGTACCGCCCTGGTAGCATGGGGCTGCCGCATTGGGGCCGATGATGGCGATGTGGGCGTCGCGGCCTGGTGTCAGGGGCAGGATTCCACCTTCGTTGCGCAGCAGGACGAAGCCGGCCGCGGCCGCCTCGACCAGTAGCTCATCAGCGTCAGATCCGGTGATTGGCGCGGTCTTCCCGCCCTTGAAACGCCTGGCGAAGGTGATCAGGCGATCGGAAGCATCGACGACGCGCTGGGCGGAGACCTCGCCCGCAGTCAGCGCTTCTGCTGCCTTCGTGCCCATGAAGCGGGCCGGACCAGGCATCTCGAGGTCGAGCCCGGCGTTGAGCGAACCGGCGGCGGAGTGAGTGCCGAACCAGTCGCTCATGACCGCGCCGCGATAGCCCCACTCGCCCTTGACGATGGTAGCGATGACGTGGTTCTGCTCGGCACACCAGTCGCCGTTGACGCGGTTGTAGGCAGCCAGCATGCCGCCCACGTCGGCGTCGGCGCAGAGTTCGAAGGGCAGCAGGTAGACTTCGCGCAAGGTACGCTCATCCACACGCACGTTCATGCGGTCGCGTGCGGTCTCGCTGTCGTTGCACACGAGGTGCTTGGCGACGGCGGCAGTGCCGGTGGATTGCACGCCGCTTGCCCAGGCCGCGCCGAGCACACCGACCAGCAGCGGCTCCTCGGAATAGTATTCGAAGGCACGGCCTGCCAAGGGGCTTCGGGCGAGGTTTACGTTGGGTGCCAGCACGACGTCTACGCCGGTGCGGATCGCTTCTCCACCGGTGAGAGTGCCGACACGGCGGCACAGGTCTGCGTCCCAACTTGCGCCCAGCGTGGTCGCGCAAGGCGACAGGAGCGCAACGTCGCGTTCATCGACCCGGCCGCTGGCTATGCCCATAGGGCCATCCGAGAGCGTTAGGGAGGGAATCCCGGCGTCCTCGTATCCGACGGTCCGCCACATTGCAGCACCGGCCGTCATTGCCAGACGCTGGTCCAAGGTGAGGAGGGTCATGCGGGAATATCCTGATGGAAAGTCATGATCTGCTGCGCCTGTGCGGTTACGGCCGCGGCAACGCGCGGCTCGACGATGGAGCCGTTCTCGTCGAAGGGCCGCTGCTCGACCGAGTTGATCGTGATGCCTGCCGGGGTCGGCCAGCCGCGCATCGCATGGACGACGTCGCGCAAGGCCGACAACGTCGTGCCGCAGCCTTGCCAGCCTGCCGCCGTGACGACGATGCCCACCGGGCGCCCGTCCCAGTAGGGGCGGACATCGGCGCGCAAGTCTTCGAGCAGGTCGATGGCGTTCTTCACGAGGCCGGAATAGCCGCCATGGTAGCCGGGGCTGCCTATCACTATCGCATCGGCCCCGCGCACCTGTTCCAAAAGTTCGGTCTGTTCGGACGTGCGGGCAGGATCTTCGGAATTGAAGTGCGGCATGCGGGCGAGGGTGGGGCCGTCGAACATGACGCAGTCCGCGCCGAGTCTTTCACATTCCGCCAGTACCGCGCGGACGATCCGCTCGCTGGAGGAAGCCTGGCGGAACGTCCCGCCAAGCCCCACCACTTTCCTGCGTCTTGCCGTAGTCACTTCGATTCTCCCGTTCTTTTTTCTCGCGTGTCATGCCGTCAGGCGCGAAGCGCGGGCCTGACCTTTTCCGACATCAGGCGCAGTGTCTGGTCGCCCAGGCGTAGGCGTTCGTCGGTTAGCGGGCCAGTGGTCGTACCGCACAGGATGTTGCCGATACCGAGGTCCTGATAAGGCCTGAGATGTTCGATCACCGTTTCCGGGCTGCCGTAGAGACACCAGGTGCCGATCCAGTCATCGGTAAGGGCCTGCGGGGTGCGATCGGTCTTCGTGTTGGCGGAATCCGCCTCGGCGCGTGAATTGAAGGCATTTTCGCGATCGACCGCAGCCTGATACGCGTGCAGAATCACTTCGAGTTCTTCGCGAGCCTGCTCATCGGTCTCGGCTATGTGGACCACTTGGTAAGTGTGCGTCGTCCACGATAGTGCCCGGGCTACGGCCTCGTCGCTGTGGCCGGCTTCTAGCAGCATCGACTTGTAGACGTTAAAGTACTTCTCGACGTGGATGAAAGGCTCGGTCCCGCCGATCTTGGGCGGGGTGAAGGCGGGAATGAAAGCGGGCCAGGCGTTGACGGCGGCACGGCGGGCGCTGCCTTCCTTCATTGCGACCGGCATCAGCGGCGCATGGCCGGCAGTATAGGGCGCGGGCGTTACGCGCTGCAGCACGCGACCCTTGTGCGGGCCGTTGTCGATCTCGACCGGTGCATCTTCCATCGCCTTTGCCCAGAGCGCTTCGGCGATTTCGAGGTTGCGGTCGGAGATGTCTTTAGATTCCTTGTAGTTCACGCCGAACCCGATCATCTCCTCGGGCGTAGTCCCGGAGCCGACGCCGACCAACAGCTTACCGCCGGTCAACTGGTCGAGGATGTTGATCTTCTCGACAAGGCGGACCGGGTGATGCAGCGGTACGGAAACGACCGAAAAGCCGAAATGCATCTGCGGCAGCTTGGCGGCGAGGTACGATGCGAACATGAAACTGTCGCTTGCGACCGGCATGTAACCGTTGAAGTGGTGGTCGGGCAGGAAGATCGCGTCGAAACCGAGCGCTCCCGCGTTAAGCGCATGTGCCTCCAGATCCTGCATGAGTTTGCGATCCTCGGTGGCCGCCATCGACCGGGCATTCAGGAAAACGGAAAAACGCATCAACCCCTCCAGCAGAGCGCTCATGGCGCCGCAGTGTCCATTGGTTTACATCGCCCGCGAGAGGGGCCAGAATAGGTCTAACATAATTAGAACCACTGTTCTTATTGCGGATAGGGGCATCATGCCGTCAGTGTCAACTACGAAGTCGAAGCGTGATTCTATTTCTGGTATGGGTGAAGCCAGTCGTGTTCCCCAGCAAGGCCGCAGTCGGGCGTCGTACGAGCGAATGCTGACGGCCGCAGAGAAGCTGATGATCAAGCGGGGTGACGATGACTTCACGCTCACCGAGGTTGCCAAAGCAGGTAAGGTCTCCATCGGATCCATTTATCTGCGTTTCGACAGCAAGGACGATCTTATACGCGCCGTCCATGCCCGGACCCTTGCGCGACTGGATGAGGACCAGGTGGCGATGCTGGACGATGTGGCCCGGCGTTCTTCCACCCTCGACGATTATGCGCGCCATTTCGTGGAGGCTTACGCCGAGTTGCTCAAGGCTTATAGTCCAGTGCTGCGTCCGATCATGTTCCGCGCGATTCACGACAGTTCCACGTCGTCGCTGGGGCGAGATGCCGCGCAGCGGTTGAGTGCGGCGGTCAACGCGCAGTTACTCAGTTACGCGGCGGAGTTCGGTCGGGCCGACCATCAGCGCCTTGTCGAAAACGCTTTTCGCATGATCTACTGCACGCTCGCCCGCTTTCTGGGTCTTGGTTCTTCGCCTGAATCGGCCAACGAGGGCAACTGGGAAGAATTGAAGGAAGATCTGGCGGTGATGTGCTCCGCCTTCCTTCGCGCGGCCGGGTGATCGGCTTCCGTATCCGGTAATTGCTTGGCGCCGCAGGCCCGCCGATGACCCGTCACCGGCCCGATTGACTCGGGCCGGTGAGGTCGATACTGCCTCGAAAGCAATATAAGAATATTCGTTCTATAAAATGACGTCGCGCAGGTGACGGGGATCGCAGGACCATGAAAGGCTTTCTACAGTGGCAGGAATAGAGGCCGGCGGCCATGTGCAGGCACCTCCCCGCGCGGAGGTCGGCGGATGGAATCGGCGCGAGTTCATCGGGGCGGCGTCGCTGCTCGCTCTGGCTTTCGGCATTCCGGCCGGGGCCGTCAGGTTGACCGATCTTGCCGCCGACGATGCCCCGACTGATCGCCATATACAGATGATGGCTGAAGTGGCCGACCTAGTGATCCCGCGCACCGACACTCCGGGTGCGAAGGATCTTGGGGTTGGTGAGTTCGTGATCCTTGCGCTTGGCCACGGGCTTGCAGGCACGCGGGCGCCCATGACTTCGGGAACCGTAACGGCGGATCTGGCGCGGTTCCAGCGTCGGGACGGTTCGCTGCGCTACCTGAATTGGCTGGAGCACGCGCTTGACCGTGCGGCCGGCGGAGACTTTCTGCGCCATAATCGCGCGATGCGGGCCGGCTGGCTGACGGTGATCGATGCCGAGGCATTTGCGGAAGGGGCGGCGTTCTCGCCGTGGAAGGCAATAAAGGGCCTGATCCTGACCGGCTATTACACCAGCGAGGCCGGCGGATCGCAGGAGCTGCGCTACGAACTGGTGCCGGGCAGGTGGGAATGGGACATCGCGAAGACGCCTGAAATGCGCGCATTCTCAAGTGACTGGACGGCAGTGGATTTCGGTTGATGGCTGGTAACGACGGACAATTCGACGCGATCGTCGTCGGCTCAGGCATCACCGGCGGCTGGGCGGCCAAGGAACTGACCGAGGCAGGGCTGAAGGTGCTCATGATCGAGCGCGGCCGCAACATCGAACATCAGGTCGATTACGAGACCGAGGTCAAGGCGCCTTGGGAACTGAAGTTTCGCGGGCAGGGCGATGCCGAACTCTATGCGCGCGAATATCCGGTGCAGATGCTTAACCGGCATTTCAACGAGTTCACCCAGAACCATTTCGTCAACGATGCGGAAAATCCCTACCAGAAAGCCGAGGGCAAGGATTTCGACTGGTTCCGGTCTTACCAGATGGGCGGTCGCTCGCTGACGTGGGGGCGGCAGTGCTATCGCTGGTCCGATTACGACTTCGGTTCCAACAAACGTGACGGCTTCGGTACCGACTGGCCGATCCGCTACGCCGAACTGTCGCCGTGGTATGACAAGGTCGAGGAATTCGTCGGCGTTTCCGGCGCGGCTGAAGGCCTGCCGCAGTTGCCGGACGGGCGCTTCCTGCCGCCTATGGAACTCAACGTCGTCGAACAGGCGGTGCGCGAGCGCATTCTGGCGAAATATCCCGACCGCGTCATGACGATCGGACGCACTGCCAATCTCACCGAAGCACGGCCCGAGCAAGGGCGCGCGCATTGCCAGTATCGTAGCATCTGTTCGAGAGGTTGTTCATACGGCGCCTACTTCTCAACCCAGTCGACTACGCTGCCTGCGGCGAGGAAGACCGGGCGCCTTAGCGTTATTACCGATGCGCAAGTGCACAAGCTGGATTACGACCCGAAGACGCGGCGTATCGCCGGCGTTCACTGGATCGACACGAAGACACGCGAGCACCGAATGGCGCGGTCGCGCATTGTGTTTCTCAACGCGGGCGCGTTCAATTCCGTCCACCTGCTGCTCAATTCGGCTAGCGAGGCGATGCCCCAAGGCCTGGCGAATTCCAGCGGTGTGCTGGGTACGCACATCATGGATCATGCCAACACGCTGGTGGCGCTCGCGGCGATGCCAGGCTTTGAGGATCGCACGACATTCGGAAACCGGCCGACCGGCATTGTCATCCCCCGGTTCCGCAATCTCGATAAACTGGACGGCGATGGGTTCACCCGGGGCTATTCCTATCAGGGTGGTGCGTTGCAGGGCACTTGGGCGCGCGGCAAGCGGATGGCGGGCATTGGCAAGGACTACAAGGACGAGCTGCACCAGATAGGTCCATGGACATTGGCTCTGGTAGCCTTCGCAGAATCTATGCCCCGCGCCAGCAACCGCCTGACGTTGAGCAAGCAGGTCGACCCGCTGGGCGTACGCCAGCTGCAGATCGCCTTCGAGCACGGCAAAGAGGAAGCTGCGGCGCTCGCCGACGCCAAGCGAGAAATCGAGGCGATGCTGACGGTGGCGGGTGCTCACGTCTTCATGGGCTTCGACAAGCCCAACCATGGCGGCACCGCAATACACGAGATGGGCGGCGCGCGCATGGGGTGGGATTCTCGCACTTCGGTGCTTAACCGCTGGAGCCAGGCGCATGACGTGGCCAACCTGTTCGTCACCGACGGCGCGCAGATGAGTTCGTCAGCGTGCCAGAACCCGTCGCTTACTTACATGGCGTTGACAGCGCGGGCATGCGATGCGGCAGTGTCGATGCTCAAGGAGGGTAAGCTCTGACGTTCCGGAGCCGGGGCGAGGTTCGACGAAAAGGCCGCGCGGTGCGAACCGCGCGGCCTTTTTGTTTTTCCGGTGATGAAGAAGAATCAGGTGACCGTCAGCGTTTTGCTGTCGGCGCAGAACGACGGGAAGGGCAGGTAGGAAATGCGCAGCTTCTCGCGCAGGTCCAGCGCGTGCTCGCCGACCGCGAGGCCGCCCGGTTTGAGCACGCTGATCGTCGCCTTGGCGCCGAATTCCCAGCATCGGTCGTAGGCGGATTCCATTTCGTCGAGCGAAAGCGTGACATCGCCATGGTGGAAGCGAATTTCGGCGCGGTCTATCGCCTCGCCATCCACGGTTATTTCCAGTTCCTCGATCATCGAGAGACCTAGGCCGCGATAGTAGCCGAGCCGCGCCTCGAAGGCGAAGCCGCTCTGGTCGGGCAGGTTGCGCAGCGAGTCATCGACGATGAGATACTTGTCGAACATCAGTTGGTCCTTTCCGCAGAGTTCAGGAGGCGCTCGAACATGGCGTGCTGTCGGCGCACCTGCTCACGGCTGTCGACCGGCTGCACGTCCTGCACCCAGCGGTTGCCTTCGTATTCACTGGACAGATAGCCTTCCCAGCCTGCCTCTAACAGCGCAGGGATGACTTCGTCATAGGCGATCGAGGGGTCGGTGGCATCTGGCGTCATTTCGTAGAACTTCGCCTGGATATGGCGGAAATACGGAGCGTAGTCCTTGAGCCGCTTCGGGTTCGCGTAAGGCGTGTGGCGCAGCATTTCAGCCATGGCGATTTCGGCTTTGTTGCCCTGCATCTTCACCGCGACTTCGTAGATCGTGTATTCGGCCATGATTTTTTCATCGTGCTGTTGCACGATGAATTCGGCAACATCGGGTCGCGCACCCTGCCTGATGAAACGGTCGCGCCAGACCGGGGGGTAGTGCTTATTGAAGATGCCCATATCGGGCAGCAGACCCAGGTGCTTCGTGCCGAGACGGTCGGCTTCTTCCACGGTGCGCAGGATCCAGGCGTGTTCCATGTGCCATGGCGCGTGGACTTCGACACCCATGTGGACATCGAGTTCCTCTGCGTAAGGGACGCACTTCGCCAGGATATCGGGGCGTACGAATACCAGGATGCGCATGTTGCGAATGCCCAGACGATTGCACAGCCTGAGGTCGCGCACGATCGATGCGACCTGTTCCTCGTCGGTCATCAGGCGATTTTTGCGGATTTTTGTGTCGAGGAACATGTCGTAGCAGGTCAGTTCGACCTCATACTTCTGCGCAGTATCCTTCCACCAGCCGACGTCACTATCGGAGATGTTCGGGAAACCGGGCATGTTCTGCTCGGGCAGGATCTCGACGCCGGTGGCGCCGATCGAGGCGGCGAAAGCGAAACAATCCTCGACGGTCATCTGGCCGAGGAAGAGTTCCTCCTGGAAACTGTAGAGGCTGACGCCTCGCTTGATCTTGTGGGACAAGGTTATGCTCCTTGAGAATGGTCAGGCTGCGAGCGGTTCGGGTGCGCGACGCCGCGAATGGGAAGCCAGCGTCACCGCCGCCGCGACTAGGCCGACGATGCCTGCGCAGACGAAGGCGCCGCGCACGGTGCCGGTGACGTTGTGAGCGAAGTTGACGAAAAACGGGCTGACGAACTGACCGAGGAAGAAGGCAGAGGCCCACATACCCATGCCGCGCCCCCGATGAGCGAAGGGCAACCTGCTTTGCGCCATCGTGATGAGTGTGGGTACTGCCATTCCGGCCGCCGCCTGTTGGAGCAGGAGTGCGGCTATCATGCCTTCCTTGCCCGGTGCAGCGCCGATGCCGAAGAGGCCTGTACCCAACATCGTGAACAACACGGTAAGCTGGATCGTTGAAGAAAAGCGTGCCGACAGGAAACCGAAGAGCAGCGCGCCGACGGGCACCGAAAGGCTGGCCATGCCGAAAATGCGGCCCAACTCTGCGGGAGGCACTGCACCCAGTTCGTTGAAGGCGAGGCCACCCTGGATGATCCACACAAAATAGAGGCAGGCGGCGAACAGTGTGATCGCGCCGATGGAGGCGACCGTACCCCAGGGGAAAGGTCCGGGGATTTCGTCCTGAGCGGGAATAGCTGCTGCCTGCGGGGCAGTGCGCGCGGTCGGCTCGAAGATAAAGAGGTACATTGCCAGGAAGAGCGGCAGCGCGACGAGGTAGACGAGGAACACGCCGTTCCAACGCAGTTCGGTCATGTAGCCCGAGGCGGTAATCACGCTCGTCGCGAGAATCGGTCCGGCGATCCCTTGGATGGTCAGCCAGCGGCGGCGGCCCTTGCCGTCCCAGTAGTCCGCGATCAGGGTATTGACGATTGTGAGGATCGCGGCTTCGGCTACCCCAAGAAGAAGGCGCGATGCGATGATCGCATTCAGGTCTTCCAGCAAGAACGGCGCCGCGCCCGCGAAACCGTAAAGCAGCGTTGCGCCGACCATCAGCGGACGGCGGCCGAATTTGTCGACAAGTATGCCGGCGAATAGCGCGAGCACACCGATCGTAAGGCCCGGCGCGGACACGAGTAACGGCACCATCAACCCGACATTCGGCACATCCTTGTAGTGCTGTACGATCGAGGGCACCGCTGTGGTCAGCGTGACGATGGCGAGGATCGGCAGGAAGCCTGCCAGAACCAGCGTCACGCCTTGCGCTATTCCGGCCGTACGGCCCGCTTCAACCTTGTCGTCCGACACCGCATGCCTCTCCATTTTAAAACTAGAACTATAATTGTTATATGCGCTACTCGTCCGGTTGATTCAGGTCAATGGGGGACGAGCGAGACGATGACATTCAAGGCAGATTCCACGAGTCCGATTCAGGAGCGGACCCGCCATCGGGCGTTCCTGACAGTGCTGGCGGCATTCGTGCTCGACATCATGGATTCGACAATCGTCACGGTTGCTATCCCGGCCATCCAGCAGGACATGCATCTCTCGGATTCGGCCGTCCAGTGGTCTGTCGCAGGGTATTTTCTGAGCTTTGCGGTACTGCTCGTCACGGGCGGCAGGCTGGGCGATCTTTACGGCCATCGGCGGCTGTTCCTGACGGGAATCGCTGCATTCACCGTCGCCTCGCTGGCCTGCGGTTTTGCTGGGAGTGGTGAGGCGCTGGTGCTTGCTCGCGTGGTGCAAGGTGCGACGGCCGCGCTGATGGCGCCGCAGGTGATGGCGATCGTTCAGATTCTCTATTCCCCGACAGAGCGGATCGGCCGACTCGCATTTTTTGGGCTGATCGGCGGGTTGGCTGCCATTGCCGGACCACTCGTCGGCGGTTTCGTCATTGAGGCGGACCTTTTGGGGTTGGGTTGGCGCATGATTTTCCTGATCAACCTGCCGGTCGGTCTCGGCGGGGTCATCGCGGGGTGGCGTTATCTCCCGCGTGAGCGGCCCGGCGCGAGGCAAGGGCTGGATGCGGTTGGCATCGTGCTTTTGGGAATCTCGTTGCTCCTGCTGCTGCTGCCGCTGATCGACGGACGTGAACGGGGCTGGCCCTTGTGGAGTTTCCTGGTGATGGCCGCGAGCGTTCCGACTGCGGGTCTGTTCTTCGTGCAACAGGCGCGGCGCCAGCGTCGGGTGGGTGATGCGCTGTTCCCGCCCACATTGCTGCAGGATCGCTGCTATGCGTTGGGAGTAGGCTGCGTCCTGCTGTTCGCAACCGCGACCGGTGGCCTTTTCCTTCCGCTGATGCTGACGTTGCAAAAGGGTTTGGGCTTTTCTGCTTTCGAGGCGGCGCTGCTTCACATCCCTTTCGCGGCTGGGGCCATGATCGGTATCGTTCTGCTGGGGCGGCGCCTGCTACCGCGCTTCGGCAAATATGTCGTGATCGCTGGTGCGCTGGTCATGGCTCTGGCGGTGGTGAATGTCGGGTCGACGCTGGCGCACGGCGGCGTGGTGACGATCGGTGCCAGCCTGCTGCTTGCCGGTATCGGCATGGGCATGGTGTCCGGCCCTCTGACCCCGCTGGCTCTGGCTCGAGTCGACCGTGCGCATGCAGGTATGGCGAGCGGGGCGTTCAAGTCGGTCCAGCAGATCGGCGGCGCGCTTGGCGCGGCGCTTCTCGGCACGCTCTATTTCATGAACCATGGCGCCCTCGGCTCTGCCACCGGAGCCATGGGCGTGGTGTCGCTCGGAATCGCTTTCGATCTGCTGTGCGTAGCGGCGCTGGCGGGCCTGATGCCGCGCGCGCCGTTCGCTGCTTGACGGGTCTCGAATCTCCGCTAAATAGAACTGGTATTCGTAATTTGTTTATGGACCGCGAGCGCGGCCATCATGGGGAGGAGTTTACCAAGTGCATTCATCGATTCGCAGTCTCATGGCCGGAACGGCCATGGTCCTCGTCGCCGCGCCTTTCTTCGCTGCGCCCGTCTTCGCGCAGGAGGCCGCCGAGACCGAGCAGTCTGCCGGTATCGGCGAGATCGTGGTGACCGCACAGAAGCGTGCAACGAGCATTCAGGACACCCCGATCGCGATGCGAGCTTTCGATGGCGAGCAACTGACGAAGGCGGGGGTCGCGGACGTGAGCGGTCTTTCCCGTATGGCTCCTGACCTCAACATCGCGACCGACACGGTGTTCACCAAGCTGAGCATCCGCGGCGTTGCTAGCGCAGACGTTTCCGAAACCGCTGACGGCGCGTTGACGATCAATATAGATGGCGAGTACATCAACCGCCCGGTCGCGTTGAACGCCGCGCTGTTCGATCTTGAGCGCGTGGAAGTGTTGCGGGGACCGCAGGGTACGCTCTATGGTCGCAACTCCACCGCTGGCGCGCTCAACGTCATAGCCGCAAAGCCCAGGCTGGGAAGCTTTTCGGGTTTCGCGACCGCCGGATACGGCAACTACGATGCGAAGACCGCGCAAGCTGCGGTCAATATCCCGCTGGGTGGCAGCGTCGCAGTGCGCGTCGCGGGCATGCATCAGGACCATGACGGTTATACCGACAACGGCGCCGTCGGTCATGGCGACACCCAGAATGCCGATGCCGTGCGCGTTGGCATTCTGGCCGAGCCGACGGACCGCCTGACCGTCTATCTTGCCGGCGAATTCGTAGATGTAAATCAGTCGGGCACCTCGCAGTACGGCGTCCAGCTCTCGGCGACGAGCCAAGGCATGGAGGCGTTGCCGGGCAGCACCGCGCTGGTTCCTTCGGGCTATCGTCCTACGGTCAACCCGGATCGCTACGAACTGAGCGACATCGGCTTCTTCCGCACGCGGCAATACGCGGTGCGCGGTCGGATCAACCTCGACCTCGACTTCGCGACGCTTAGCTATATCGGGGGTTTCCGTGACGTCGACGTGTCTTCGCGCCAGCCCCTGAACGGTTTCGTATCGACCACTACTGCCTTTACCGGGTTCAACGATAAGATGGACTCCGACACGCAGAGCCACGAGCTTAGACTTGCGGGCGGCGACGAGGGCAAGTTCGTGTGGCAGCTGGGCGCTTTCTATTACAAGGAGCACCAGGAGATCGCGCGCGGTACTTACCTGCCGCTCGCTGGTGGAGGCAGCTTCCTGAGCTACTTTTACCGCCCCTACGTGAACTCCACTTCCAAGGCCGGCTATGCTCAGGCGACGTACTGGCTCGTCCCCGACACCCTCAGTGTTACCGGCGGCGTGCGTTACACCGACGACAAGAAGTGGGCGCGCTACGATAATTACGGCTTCCAGTACGGTACCGGTCCGACGCCGCCCGCCGACGGTTCGCCCGGCGCGACGACCACCTATCCGCGTCAGGGCTCGGATAAGGTCACCTGGACAATCGGCGTCGATTACAAGGTCGCGCCAGATAGTCTGCTCTACGGCAAGGTTTCGACCGGCTACAAGGGCGGCGGCTTCGATAATGTTAGCGCCTACAAGCCGGAGACGCTGACCGCTTATGAAATCGGATCGAAGAACCGGTTCGCCAACCGCACGATCGAGTTGAATCTTGCGGGCTTCTACTACGATTACCGCGATCAGCAGATCCAGGTCCTTCTCGACACCGCTACCGGTGCGCAGACGTTGAATGCGGGCAAGTCGCGTATATGGGGTGTCGAGGCGGATGGTACGGTGCTGCTTTCGGATCGCGATCAGTTCCACGCGACGGTCAACTATCTTGACGCGAAGTTCACCGAGTTCCCGGGCGTGGCGTCCACGCTGAGCGGTTCGGTCGCCACCGACCTTTCCGGGAATCGCCCGGTGCAGGCGCCCAAGTGGACGATCGCGCTGGGTTACGATCACACCTTCCCGATCGGGGAGGGGGAACTGGTCGCCAGCGTCTACTCGCGGTTCAAGACCGAATATTACCTTACCCCGTTCAACTGGGATGCCGATCGCCAGCAGGCCTTCACGCAGACCGACCTGAACCTTGAATACAAGGCGCCCGGCGGCCGCTATTCGATCCAGGCCTACGTTCGCAATCTGGAAGACGAGCGCCCGCTGACCTACGCATCGTTTACCGGTGGCGGCATCAATATCTACAACTTCATCTTCGGCGCGCCGCGTACTTACGGCGTGCAGGGAACTTTCCGGTTCTGATTGCCGGCCGGCCTCCGGCGACTCCGGAGGCCGGTCTGCTGTCCCCGACGCATGGCGCCAGCCGTTTGTCCGGTAGAAAGGCGGCCGGCGTACCGGTCGACGGCACCCGTAACGGGGCGGGCCGTGCCGGCGCTTGCGGATCGGCGGTGTGCGTGGCAATCCAGCGGTCATGATGACCGCCGGGGCAGCCTCTTCCATCGTTTTCGACCTTCCCGGCGGCATTCGGGTAAGCGCCTCGGACGATCCTGATTCTGACATCCTGCAGCGTTTCTTTGCCGGGTACGATCGCGCTTTCGTTCTCCCGGACGAGCGGGAGGAATTGGATGGTTTCGAGGCTTGCCTCGCACTCAACGCTACTCATCGGCATGTCTTCGGGCGAACTCATAGCGAACTGGTCGCCGTGTTCGAGGACGATTGTGGTGCCTTGCTGGGAGGGGCGAATTTCCTCTCGACCGCAGTGGGGGGAGGACTATCGACGATTGCTCTCAACTACGTCTATGTCGAGGCGGCGGCACGGGGGCGTGGGTTGTTGCGCAAGGTGCTGGGAGCGGTGAGGCGATTGGCGCTCGCATCGTTGCAACTCGATCCCGATAGTCCTGCCCCTGTCATTTTCATCGAGCAGAATGATCCGCTGCGCATGACGGCAGAGCAATATGCCGCCGACACTGCCCATTCCGGGCTGGATCAAGTGGACCGGCTGGCGATCTGGCACCGCGTCGGCGCTCGCATAGTCGATTTCCCATATATACAGCCTGCATTGTCCGACGATCAGCATGCTGACGACGGATTGGTCTATGCTGCCGTCGATTTTCCCGGTGCCTGTATAGATGCGCGACTGCTTCACGATCATCTGCAGAGCTTCTTCGCCATATCGGTGCGAAAGGGGCAGCCGTTGAAGGCCGGGGACGTGGCATCCAGGCAACTGGACATGCTGTTGCGGCGGACCGACCCGGTGCCCCTGCTCGACATGGGAGGGGCGCTTGAACGCTTGCGGCAGGTCCCCCAGAACGGGGCCTGCGAGGACTTCAGGAAACTGGCACGGGGGTAGTCGGCGATGGAAATGCGGGGCAGTCGATCGGACGCGGATGCCTATGAGGCGTCGCTGCCGGGGACGATCTACTGGACGCTGTCGCTCTACGTCAGTCAGGATAAGGTGGCCTCGGCACTCAAATTACGTCCCGGACGACACCTCGATTCCTCGGTGTTCCGCCGGGCGCAGGTTCGCCATCTGCCATCGCTGGCGCTACGCAACGCGATCGAGCCGCTGATGAACGACATCGCCGATCGCGAGATGCGCGGTGAAGTCCAGGAATACCTTTTCGCTGGTACGTCGGAAGACAGGCGCGATCTCGATGATGCGGCGGCGCTGATTCGAGAGCACGAGGAACTGGTGTTTCGGTTGCCGCCTTCCACTACGTGGACGACCGAGGGCATCCGGTTCGAAGCGCGCCCAGCCGGGCTCGACGATTTGCGCGAAGTGCGCCTTCGTCGATTCTGGCTTTCGCATAATGACGGAGCGCTGAGCTATCACCTCTCGTTCACGCATCATTACGGCGCGTATCGTGACACGGAAGGACAACAGCGATCAGGCTATGATCCGTCCACCTACTATTTTCTGTCGCTGCTGCAGAAGCTGGCGGCGCCCAAGGAATATGCTCTCGATACCGAACTGCTGAGGCAGACGATAGATGCTGACCAACCCTATGTCGATGTGCTTTCCGGGGTGCGGCTGGGCATCGACCCGCTCGACAATATCCGTATAGGGCCAGCCAGTGTGTCGGGCGATGGGGCGAATGAAAAGTTCTGGCCCTTCGTGAACGCCCGGTTCGAAAGCGACGCGAGGGGGCTTTTCGCTCGGTTGGCGCGTGAAATGCCCAGCGAGCATACGCCCGACGCGGGCTTCGAGAAACGCTTGTTGGACCTCGTGCCCTTCGTGGAGGTGCCAGGGCTGGCGGTGCCCCGTTCGCGTTTCATGTTCATGCTGCACGATCCGCGCTTCTTCGACCGTCTGATGCCCATGGACCCCGCGACGCACGAGCAGGCGCCGCGCAAGCAGATGGTGCAGGATAAATGCTTCGCTGATTACCAGGCACGGATCGCGGCGACGAAGGCGTTGAGCGCGACCGTTCCCGGGCGGGACGTATCGCTTGACGGGGCATTCTGGGACTGGGCCGTAGCGCGTCCGGAATATGCAGTGCTGCTTGCCCATGGTGCATTCGCGGTCGCCAACTCCGCTTTTGATGTCGAGCGTGCCGAAGGTGCGGGTAACCCGCGTTGGACGGTGCTGGCGCCGGAAGACGTGGGGGGCCTGGTTGCGGCCATGCGCGGGGGCACCTGCTACCAGTTGCGTGACGACACCGGTAGACTGTTGGCAGTGCCACTGCGGCGGCATCTGCCGCAGTTCACGATGGGGCGGGAAGACTGCCTCGACTACCTGTTCCTGGCGGGCTTCAACCAGAATATCATCGACTTCATGAATCAGGACACGTCGGAAGTCCTGGACAGTATCGATCCGATCTATCCCGACAGCGACGAACAATCCGACGAACGTTTCTTCGTGCGCTACGCCAATCATCGGGCCATGATTACGTACGTGCCGCGCAGTCGTAGCCTGGAAATCGGCAACGACTATATCGGAACCTGCCCTTATGCTTTCCTGATCCACGTTCTGGCACTGCACAACGAGTTCCTCGCACGCAGTCATGAGGAGAAGAGTCTCGCGCGTATCGACCGTATCGAGGCGCTGATTACCGGCTGTGAGCCGCGCCACAGCAAGGCGCTGGACACGCTGAACTTTCGCGAACCACTGGAGCCGGGAAGTCCCCATGATCAGGCCGAGTTCGCCATCAATCAGGCCAAGCTGGCCGAATTCAACGAGTATGAGCGCTTTCGCTACGCCAACCCGTTTCGCTACGATACCGAACGCGTCGTGTTCGCCAAGCTGGAAGAATTGCGCGGCACCCGCCGTAAGACCGAGGCCTTGGCCCTGGCGATCCATAGTCTCGAGGATCATACCAGCGACCTGCAGCGCCGCCAGCAGCAGACCGCTGACCGCGAGGAAGCAAAACGCGACGCACGGCTGAACATCCTGCTCGGTGGCACCGGCGTGTTCGGCGCCGGTCAGATGATATACTGGATCGGGGAGAAGGCGGCCGGGGAGAAAAGCGTCGATCCGGTAACGCACTTAGAGAAAGTGGAGAAGGCGCGAGGCATTCTCGCGTTCTGGTTCCCCATCTCGGCCAGAAGTGGCGAGGCGATCCTTTCGGCGGTTGAAATGGCAATGGCGCTGGCGCTCGTAGCGTTCGTTCCGCTACTGCTGTGGATCATTTTTGACATGACCCGGGAGGTTGTCCGTCAGCGTCGCGTTGCGCGGTCACGCGCTTTGCTCGATCTGCCGCCGGGTAATGATGGTAGGGGTGGGCACTAGCGGCAATGATAGGCATGGCAGTGCAAGGGCCTACTGTCGCAACCTCGACTGGAACCGGGCGTATAGCGCTGTCGCGGCCGCTTTATGCTTGCCGACGTGCGAGAAGACACCGGGGCGAGTGCTGCCCCGGTGTCGTTCTTTAGAAACTGACCCTTGCGCTTACGCGGATGTCGCGTCCGGCAAGCATCGAGTAGTCCTTGAGGTACGACGCGGCGCGGCGGGCGACGACGTCGAAGATGTTGTTCGCCGACAGCGCGAAGCTGAGCGGACGATCGGTGCCCCAGGGACGGATGTTCACTTCGGCATTGACCATGGTGTAGCCGGGCGTCGAGGTTTCGAACTCGGAAGTGCGGTTCTGCTTCGTCACGCGTTCAACCTCGCCGCGGATGTCGAACTTGGGGGCCTGATAGCTCAGGCCACCGAGCACGCGCAGCGGCGGGATGCGGGGTGCCGGGCCGACGCTCTCGATTTGCGCGTGGACGTAGTCGCCCAGCGCATCGGCCACCACCTTGCCGTCGCCGAAGCGGGCGAGGGTGAGCGAGCCCTGCGCCTCGAAGCCGTAGTAGCGGGCATCGGCCTGGCGGAACTGGTAGACGGGCAGGCCGTCCTCTTCCGCTCCGGTCAGGTCGTCGTAGATGAAGTTCGAGAACCAGGTGTGGTAGGCGGAGGCCTCGAAGGTGTAGTTCGTGCCGCTGCCTCGCAGGATCGCTTCGATGCTGTTGGCCTTCTCCAGCTTGAAGTCGGGGTTGCCGACTTCGTAAGCCTGCGTGCCCGCGTGCGGACCGTTGGCGAAGATTTCCTCGGCCGCAGGAGCGCGCTCGGTGTGCGAGAGGTTGAGGCCGATGCGCCAGTTGTCGGTGAGGCCGTAGGAACCACCGATCGAGCCGGAGAACGCATCATAGCTGCGGCTGCCGTCGAAGAACTGCTCCTGATCGGCGAGCGGATTGGCCGAGAGGTAGGTGTGCTCGTAACGGCCGCCCAGTTCGAACTTCAGCGCGCCGTAATCCAACTGCTGCAGGGTGAACAGGCCGAGCTGAGTCGTCGTGTTCTTAGGCAGGAAGGCTTCCTCGCCGATCACGTTGAAGTCGCGGTTGTAGAGCTGCACGCCGGTGACGCCTTTCCAGGCGCCGTGCTTCGCCTGCGAGAATTCGAGGCGGCCTTCCATGCCCTTGTTGTAGAACGCGGTGCCGACCGAGCCATCTTCTTCCAGCTCGGCATGGGTGTAGTCGGCATAGCCGAGGCGCAGCGAGACCTTGTCGAGCACGTTGCCGTCACCGTTCAGCTCGGCGCGCATGTCGATGCGGTCCTGCTTCATGCTGAGGCGCGGGGCTTCCTGTTCCTCGCCCTGCTGCGTGGCGAAGCGGATCGGCACGCCGTAGAGGCTGTCGTAGTGGCTGTACGACACGCCGATGTTGCCGCCCGAACCGACATAGGCGATGCCCGCACCGGCGGTCCAGGTCTTGGACTGCGAGTTGGGCAGCTTGCCCTTGACCGCGGCATTGGCGGCGTAGTCGATCGCTTCCTCGCCATCCTCGGGTTCTTCGGCGGGCAGTGCGGCAGTCGCCAGCGCCTCGGCGCGCAGGGCCGGGGTGAGGGCGTGACCGCCGATGCGCACGTCGTCGCTCTTGAGGTAGCTGCCGTCGACATGCGCGACCCAGCCGCCGTCGGTGCCCTTGCTCACCGGCACGTCGACCGAGGCCGAACCCGACCGCTCGTTCGCGGCCGAGCCGTAAGTCCCCATGGCGTCGACGTGGAACGCCTCGTCAGGCACGGCGATGGGAATGCGCTTGTCGATGACGTTGACGACGCCGCCGATCGCCGAGGAACCGTAGAGCAGCGACTGCGGCCCGCGCAGCACTTCGATGCGCTCGGCCAGCAGCGGGTTGACGACGACGGCGTGGTCGACCGAGGTGTTCGAGACGTCGATCGAGCCGAGGCCGTTGGTCAGCACGCGCACGCGCTCGCCCTGAAGGCCGCGCAGGACGGGGCGTGAAGCGCTCGGGCCGAACGAGGTGGCGGAGACGCCCGGCTCATGCTCCAGCGTCTCGCCGATCGAGGGGCGCATCGCTTGGGCCAGATCCTTGCCTTGCACAACCGCGACGCTTGATAGCATGTCTTGGCGCTTGGTCGGAAGCAGACCAGTGACGATGATTTCAGTGCCTGCCGTCTGATGGTAGCTATCCGGAGATGCGGTGTCGGACGTGGACTGCGCATAGGCAGCAACCGGAAGGGCGAGGACCACCACTGCACAGCCGTTGAGAAGCTGGGATTTCATAAGCCTGATACCTTGGGAGGAGATGGTTTAACGTATCATTTGTCATCCGCGGATATCTAGCCGCACATGACGGAAACGTTCCTAGCCGATCTTTTGATATGTTACAACATCGTGTCTGGTCGATTGCGGAAACGTGTCCTGCGGGTGCGTTTCAGGCGTGTTGCAGGACGATCGGCAGGAGCGGTTGGACGCCTGGCAGGCATGCAAGGTTGGACGCCGTGCACGGTTTTGCCCAGACCCAAATCGATCGAACGAAGATTGGGTACCGGTATGGGCAACACGGGAAGGCAGATGAAACTCGGCGCATTTTGCGGAGGAAGCTATCACCAGGCAGGATGGCGCCATGCGGATGCGGACAACGGGTTTGGACATGACTTCGGCCGCTGGATCGAACTGGCCCATAAGCTGGAGGCGGCAAAATTCGACATGATGTTCATCGCGGACACCGCTTCACCGAGCGATGTTGAAAATCCCGAGGTTTTCCGCTCCATCGCGGGCGGAGACGGCTTTGAGCCGATGACCCTGCTCGCTGCACTGTCAGCGTACACTGCGCATCTGGGGCTGACAGCGACCATCGCAACCTCATACCGGCCACCCTATGATGCCGCGCGCGAGCTACTGTCCCTTGACCGGATCAGCGGCGGCCGCGTGGGATGGAACATCGTCACCGGCATCTCGCCGGATGATGCGGCGCAGTACGCGGACCAGGTATTCGTTCCTCAGGATCGTCGTTATGCGCGTGGTGAGGAGTTCGTCGATGTCGTGCTCAAGCTATGGGGTAGTGTAGAGCCCGGTGCATTTCCACGGGATAAGGCGGGCGGGGCCTACAAGGACCTCGACCGCATCCATCTGATTGATCATCAGGGCGCAAACTATCGTGTGAGGGGACCGCTGAAGGGCGTGGCATCGGTGCAGGGCAGGCCGTTGTTGATACAGGCGGGCCAGTCGGAGGAAGGCCGGGCGATGGCATCAAGGGTGGCGGAGGCTATCTTCACCGCGCAATCGACCTTCGGGCAGGCAAAGGCTTTCCGTGACGACATCCGGCATCGTGTCTCCGCCTGGGGGCGCAACCCAGACCACGTCAAGGTCATGCCCGGCGCGCTGGTGGTAGTAGGTGACACGCGCGAGGAAGCGCAGGAGAAATGGTCGGAGCTCGACCGGCACATCGACTTGCGCGCGGCCCAGGCAAGGCTCCAACTGGCGTTGAAGGGTTATGACCTCAGTGGTCATGATCTCGATGCTCCATTCCCGGATGTTCCGCCGGGGTCGGTAGTCAGCCGGGGGAGGTACCATGTCGAGGCAGCCAGAAGGGAAGGTCTGACCTTACGGCAAGTGCTGATCCGTTCATCTGCATCCAATGCACATTTCGCGGTGATAGGCACCGTCAGAGACGTCGTTGACGAACTTCAGCACTGGTTCGAGGACGGCGCCTGCGATGGCTTCAATATCCTCCCGGCGGTCAATCCGGTCTATTTTGACACATTCATCGAGAAGGTCATTCCCGAACTCCAGAGGCGCAAGCTTTTTCGTAGGCAATATGAAGGGAGAACCTTGCGCGAAAATCTGGAGATACCGGCAGAATCTATCCCGTTGACTGGCGAACGGGGCCAGGCTGCGGGATTATTGCAGGGATGATCGTATGGGAACGGCCTTGCCCGCCCTGGGACGAGCAAGGTCACGTGGATCAGAAGCGGAAGCCGATCGTGCCCATCACGTTGCGCGGCGCGCCCATGAAGCAGTCGCCACGAGCCAGGCAAGAGGCGTAGAACTTGTTGTTGAGCAAATTCGTTGCATTGACTGCGAAGCGCCAGTTTGCCCAATTGATTTCCGCAAGGGCATCGACGGTAGTACGCGCTGGCGTCACTACGGTGTAGAGGGTGCCCGCCGGGATCGTCGGATTCAGGCCATAGGGGTCTACCTGACCCGTCGATTTGCTCTTGCCGTTGTACACGACACCTGCGCCCAGGCGCAGACGCGCGTCGTCCGTGATGCCGAAGGTCTTCGTCGACCATACCGAGGCGGTATGGCGCGGCATGTAGTCGAGGCTGCTGTTCACTTCCGACTTCAACTGGTTGTAGCCGTAGTTGAGGAGCAGTTCGAAGTCGCCGGGCAGGGTATGGCTGGCTTCGAACTCGACACCCTTGGTGGTCAGTTGACCAGACTGGCCGGTTGCGTTGTTGGGCAGGTAGAGCACGCGGTTGCGCTCTTTGATGTGGAACGCGGTGACGGTGACCAGCGTGTTGCGTTCGGGTTGCCATTTGAAACCGGCTTCGAACTGGGTGCCTGTCTGCGGCTTGTAGGGATCGCCGGTGGTGCCGTCGGCATTCTGGATCGAACCCGCAACCGGCAGGAAGCTTTCCGTGTAGCTGAAGAAGGGCGAGATGCCCGCAGCCAGTTCGCCAATTACGCCTGCGCGGAACGTGGTGGCATGATCGGTGTTGCCAGCCGAGGAGGTCACTCTGTCGCGGCGGCCACCCAAGACGACAGAGACGCGGTCGAAGAAGCGGATCTGGTCCTGTACGTAGACGCCCAACTGCTTTTGCGTGTCGGTGACGAACGGCCCGCTTGGCTCATAAGACGACAGCGCATCGTAATCGATGTCGTAGAGATCGACGATCTCGCCGGCGCCATAAGTGGTCTGCTTGGCGACCTTGTTCCAGCTGTAGTCGATGCCGACCAGCAGCTTGTGCTCGATGGCGCTGCCGGTGTTGAATGTGACCTGCAGGTTGTTGTCGGTCGAGAAGACATTCATCCGGGCCCGCGAGGCGCTCGAGGACATGCCGATGGTGCGGCCATACGTACCGTAGGCGGCATAAGGCAGGAATGGATCGGTCGGGTAGGTATAGCTGTCGACGCCGTGGTAGTTGTAGTCGAGGTCGCTGTCGATGTATCGCGCCTTCATGCTCAGGCGCACGTTGTCCGAGAATTTGTGCGTGATCGATCCGCCGCCCTGCAGCGAGCGGCCTGCGTATTTGTCCCAGCCCGGCTTGCCGACGAAAGTGTAACGGTCGAGTTTGCCTTCGGGATAAGCGGTGTTGGGGCTGAAAGTGCCGACGATTGGGAGGAATTGTGATGTCGAGCCGGTGTCGTCCTCCTGGTAGAGGCCGTTGAGCACGACGTCGGTGTCAGGGGTCGGCTGCCAGCGGATCGAGGGCGCGAACATCACACGGTCGTCCGGGACATGATCGACGTAGGTGTCGGCGTCGCGCACGCGGGCGACCGCGCGGATCGCGAGATTGTCGGCGAGTGCGAGGTTGACGTCGCCCATGACTTCCTTGCGGTCGTAGCTGCCGTAGACAAGGTTCACTTCGCCGCCGTTGCGGAATTCCGGGGTTTTGGAGACGAGGTTGACAAGGCCGCCGATCGAACCCTGACCGAAGAGCACCGAAGCCGGGCCACGGACGATTTCCACACGTTGGAAGTTGTATGGATCCGAAGTGATGCTTGCGTAGTAGCTGAAGATGTCGCGCATGCCGTCGCGGAACTGCAGTGCGTCGATGCCGCGAATATTGAAGCCGTCCACGCGCGTGTCGCGACCGTAGGGGTTGGCGAGCACGCCAGCCGCATACTTCACCGTGTCGCTGATGTTGATCGCACCTTGCGAGATATACCGGTCTGCCGGAATTACCGTCAGCGGCTGCGGGACCTGAACCAGTGGGGTTTCCGTCTTAGTTCCGGAACTTCCAGCAGTGACGACAATGCTGTCACCGTCTCCGGCCAACTGATTCGCCGATTCGGGCGCCTGTTCCTCGGCATGAGCGTTCGTCGTCGCTGCTACAGCAAGGAAAGCGACTCCACAAAACATCGGTGAGCGACCGGATATCATAACAACCCCGAAAGTAGCCTCTATATGGCGCGGCCGCTAACGATAATACGAATGAATCGCAATAATGGGAGGAAAATTCTTCGCTAATTGTGATATTTCGGCAACATTTCATTGAGCGTGCTGCCTCACAATAGCGCTTAAAATAAGTCTGAACGTAGGCGTGTAAGGGGGAGGTGCGCGAGATAAGCGGTGCTTGAGCCTTGGTATCCGCGTATCCCGGCAGGTTGGAATATTCGTGCCGGCGTTATGGGAGCGCGACGGTGAGGCACGAGGTAGTCTCTGACATCCCGATTCTGGCTGGCGGGGGCATTGCTCGTTGGGACGGACTTGGTCCATGCCGTTCGGCTCCCATCCAGCGATGGAGTCGTCCGGAGCGTTGACATGACTCTGGCAGCTTGCGGTTTTGCGCTGTTCTTGTTTGCGCGAGGTTGTACCGCACAGCGATTGCCGCCCAATTAGCCAACTTGGGCGGGGCATCAAGTCAGCGAGATGCTTCCGGTTTGAGTTGCCATAGTCGTCGTCGCGGGTCACGCGCCTGAGTGTGTTCCAACGCGTAGGCGCAGGCCCGATTCGTTGGGGGTGTTCTCTTTCGATATTCGTTGCTTTGCCCATTCAGAGCGAGTGGGTGATCGGGACGACCTCTGCCACGGTCGTGACCGGGAAAAGGTGGCCGGAGCGAGCAAGGCAAGGAGCCGCTCCGGCCAAGGGTCACAGGATGAGAGGAACGCCCCATGACAAGCGTTCCTCTGGGCTTGAGGCTTGACGAGAGAAGCAAGCCACGAAATAAAAGCTAATGCGAAGCATTCGCACGTGCAAGCAAAAAAGGAATGTCTGTGTATCAGCCTGGCGATCGACCCCTCGATGACCGGCATTGGAAGCGGCTAAACCGATTTGCCAACATGGCATTCGCGAAGCGTCGCTGGGATGAGGCAGATCGACTGTATCGGGTTGCGCTGCAGGAGGCCAACCGACTGTTCGAGATTGCGCGGGCCGGGGGTGTAATGCGCTGCGATGCCGCACCTATGCTCGTGGTGGCCACAACCAATGCTGCGGAGAACTGGATTATCCTCGGTCGATGCGAGGATGCGGGCAAGGTGATCGTGGGATTGGCAAGGCAACTCGTGGAAGTCGTGGATGACGGGGGCAGTCCCCCCGATTTTCGCCAGCAGTGCCTCGTCCACCTTAAGGGAGCGGTGCGTAGTCTGACTTCTGTACTTCCCCGCGCGGGCTGGTCCAGTGACGCAGTGCTTGCCGAAGTGATGCAAGTGCGTAACGTTGCCCTTAGTGCGATGGACCGGCCACCGACTTCCCGCCGCTGAGGCTTGGCGACCGCGGGTTGAAAGAAGCAGCGTCTTACCGGGATAGAAGAATGCCGATCCGACGCCTCGGCGTCGGATCGGCATTCTTCGTTTCGCGTCAGGCGATCAGGCCGCTAACTTGGTCCCGGCTGTCGGGCCGGACCGCAGAGTGAAAATGTCTTCGATATGGATGAGCACGGCGAACTTGGGTGTCTTCATCCCGGCCGTATCGGCAAATGCGACGGCATTGTCGAAGGCAGCGCCTTCGGAGAACACTTCGGGGCGTCCGACAAACCGATAGCCGTCGAGCGCTTCGCGATCGATCACCGCGATAGCCATTTTCGAGCCATCGAGGATGTTCTGTAGCGTCTGGCCGCCGGTGTTCTCGTTGTAAATAAGCGTCTTGTCGTCATAGACGCGAAGCGAGCGCTTCGGGCCAATGTCGGGCAAGCCGTCCTTGCTGACCGTCGACTGAATCGGCAACTGAACGGCAAGGAATTGCTTCATGGTTTCGTCAAGGGAGCTCATGTTGGGTCATTTCTTTCCAGTTCGAGCACAGAAGGCCGGTATTCCGGCGCGCAAGCTCGCAGGGCTGAGGTCGCGCGCGTGACGCGCATCGAATGGTTATATATAATGACTCGCAAATGCAATAATGGGGTGACTTGGTCTGGCTTCCCGCCTCACGTCAATTGAGCTAGTGCGAATCACTTGCAGGATGATTGCGTAGGTGCGACTTCCTGCAAATGATTGCATCGGCGTTGGGGTGTTCGTGAAATGAAGAGGCGAGAGCATGGCGCTGGCGCAGCCTGAGTACGGAGCCGGCTCTGCCAACGGATCCACAACATGGACGCTTGGCGGCTTGTTTACCGTGGCATTCCTGGGCGTTACGGCGGGCGTCCAGATGAGCGATCGTGGGCTCCAGTCTATTCTGCTCTCGGCCATTCAGGACACGTTTGATGTCGGCGATGCTACGATCGGTGCCCTTCAGGGGCTTGCGGGCGTTCTCGTGGGCAGTGCTGTGGCAATGCCGCTCGCCAGGCTGGCGGACCGCATATCGCGAAAGAAGGTTCTACTCGGCCTGATTGCCGGTTGGACCTGTCTTATGGCTTTGAGTGCGCTGGCGCCCGACTTTCCATTGTTCTTTGTCGGCCGAGCGGCGTCCGGTGTGACCGAATTCGCAATGATACCGATCGTTTACTCCATGATACCTGACATTGCGCCTGACCGGCATCGCGTAACAGCCAACTTGTCTTTCGCTGCGCTGATGGCTGCCGGTGCAAGTGCGGGTTTCTATTTCGGTGAACCTATCGTCCAAACTGCACAGACAGTTCTGCCTTTTACCCTTGAGCCGTGGCGCAAGGCGCTGTTGTTGTTGTCATTTGCGGGAGTTCCGCTTTTAGCCTTCGGGCTTCTGACCCGGGATCCGCTGCGCAAGATTACGCCTTTGGATCAGGGTGGCACTTATGCGCTGGGGCCGTTTCTGCGCGAGCGATGGCAGGCGGTGGGGCTATTTGTGGGTGTTGCAGGAAGTCTCATGATTGCAGTGCAGGCGCTCAATCCGCTGATTGCGCTGGCGCTGGAGCGGCGTTTCAACGCTGATCTCGGTAAGGTCGGGCAGGCTCTGGGAGTGGTGACGCTGGTGACTTCCATCGGCTGCCTGCCCGTCGCAGGTATGCTGGATCGAGCCCTGCGCGGACATTTCGGATTGGCGGCGCGCCCCTTGATCATGGGAACTGGTGCGCTCTGCGCGGTCCCGTGCTCCGCCTTGCTGATCGCTGTGAACAGCGTGGATGCGGCGCTCTTGGTCGTGGCATTGTTCCTGTTCGTGACATGTACCGCCAATGCTCTGGTGCCGACCATGCTGCAGGATTTGACCCCCGCCACCCTGCGTGCGCGAAGTTTTGCCATCTGGAGTTTTGTCGTTTCGGTGTTCTGTGCGATCGGCCCGCTGGCGGCGGGGGCGCTCTCGGACATGCTGCTTGGGGGGCGTTTGTTGACCGCGATTGCGGTAACGGCCATCCCCGCGCTACTGCTTTCGACCGTTTGCGCCGCGCGGACGATATCAACCGCGCAGCACTCGGATCGGCTTTTCGCCGCAGGATCGTGACGACGCCTCGAGATCTTGTGGAAACAGGCAGTGGAGTATGAAAAGCAAGGTTATTCGACAATTACCGCATGATTTTCTATACGCCGGGCCGTACTACCGTATTTCTGTTGCAGATGTGCCAGCCTCAGTAACCGAAGAATCGTTTCAATCCTAAAGCCTTGAGACCCCGGCGGTAAGTCATCGAACTCATGTCTGCCGGGATATGCGCTTCGTCGGTGGGGTCCAGCGGTAGCCATTCGGGCATCTGTGCTTCGACGATGGCCTTGTCTTCCTCGAAGATACGCTTGTTGAAGTCGTAGACGTCCTGCACCGGCAGATCGGTGTCGAAGTTACGGGCGATCGGCGCGAATAGGCGGGTCACGCGTGCCGATACCGGCGATGCAGCGTTCATGATCACCAGTCGGTCGGTGCCGGGGAAATGAATTTCCAGCGTAGCCGTGAAAGGCAAATGGCAACGGAAATGGCGCAGCCAGTTGAATCCGGGAACGCCACGCTGCGAAACGCCGATGGGGTAATTGCCCACGCTGCTCCAGTACTCTGTTTCGAACCCGTAGTCGGTGCGTTTCGGTGCGTAAGTCGGCACTTCGGCATTGTCAGGGTCGGCAAAAGTCTCGGTATGGACGAAGGCGAAATGGGCGACGTCGAGGAAGCCTTCCAGCTGGCGTCCGGCAAATCCGTTGATGTCGATCCACGGGCAGGTGATTTGCTGGAATTCCGGCTCGTCCCAATGCGGCATGTCTGGTATGTCGCCCGCCTCGGGCGCGTCAGCGCCATCGGCGTCGAGGCAGGTCCAGATTAGCCCGTAGCGCTCGAAGCTGGGATAAGTGCGCAAGTGCAGCCGATCGGGGATGTCGCGGGCGGGATGTGCCGGGACGTGGACGCACTTGCCGCCCTCACCGAACCTGAGCCCGTGATAAGGGCAGACGACGCCGTCAGCTCGCTGTGTGCCAAGACTCAGCGGCACTCCGCGATGCGGACATACGTTCGTGGCGACGACGATCTCGTCGCCCGATTTGTAGATCACCAGCGGCTGGTCCAGCAGCTTCGTACCGACTGGCTTCTCGCCGATCTCGCGGGCGAGAGCGACGGGATACCAGTGACGGGCAAGAACGTACCAGTCCTCCGGATCGAAAGTGCAGCCGAGCGGCAGGGCAGGCCGAGCAGGAGCAAAGGCGGCGACGGTAGCCATGGAGATTTCATCCGTTGTGAGATTATGCCGCCTTTTCCGCTTCCTTTGCCGCTCTATCAAACGCAATGATATGCACGTTGTGTTGCAAAAATTAGTGCGCTGTCAGCCCATGGCGGCGTTGACGATGCGCGGCTGCGTGAAGTCCTCCATGCCCTCGATACCCTGCTGACGTCCAATACCCGATTGTTTGGCGCCGCCAAACGGGACGTCGAAGGGCAGTTCGAGATGCTTGTTGACCCAGACCGTTCCGCTCTCGATGCGCGAGGCGACGGCGATGCCACGCTCAACGTTGGAGGTCCAGATCGTGCCCCCCAAACCGTAGTCGCTGTCATTGGCCTGGTTGATCGCATCGTCGAGATCGTCGTAGCCGAGCACCGGCAGCACGGGACCGAATTGCTCCTCGCGTACAAGGCGGGCATCTTCGGGGAGGTCGCGCACGATGGTTGGGGCGATGAAATAGCCTCCGCCGGGCAGTGCTTCGCCACCGGCGATGATCGTGCCTTGCGCGCGGGCATCTTCGATGAAGCCGAGTACTTTCTCGAACTGTGCGCGGTTCTGGATCGGTCCGATCGTAGTACCCTGCTGCAACCCGTCACCGACCACCGCCTCTCCGGCCAATCGAGTGAGTTCGGCGCAGAGCGCGTCCATCATCGTGTTGGGGGCATAGACCCGTTTCACCGCAAGACAGATCTGTCCTGCATTGGTGGTCGCACCGCTGAAGATGCACGGAGCAACCTTTGTGATGTCTGCATCATCGAGAATGATCGCAGCATCATTGCCGCCTAATTCCAAAGTGAAGCGTTTGAGGGTGTCGGCGGCGCTACTCATTACTTTCTTGCCAGTTGGCGTTGAACCGGTGAAACTGACGTGCGCCACATCAGGATGGTGGCTCAGCAGGGCGCCGAGGTCGTTCTGGTCCACAAGCGTCTGGAAGACCCCGCGTGGAAGGATTTCGGCAGCGATTTCGCCAAGCAGCAGAGTGGTCAGAGGCGTCGTCGGCGCAGGTTTGGCTATTACGGTATTGCCGGTGATGAGCGCCGGGGCCAGCTTCACCATCAGTAGCAGCAAGGGATAATTCCATGGTGTGATTGCGGCGACCACGCCGAGCGGGTAGCGTTGCTCGATGATCCGTTCAGTGGGCGTGTCGCGCAGGACGCGAGGTTCCAATTCGAGCGGTGCATAGTAGGTGAGGGCGGCTACAGCACCGAGAACTTCCTGTTTTGCCTGCATCAGCGGCTTGCCCTGTTCCTGCGTGAGGAGCCGTGCGAAGTCGTCGACGCGTAGGCGAACGGCCTCGGCGAATGCCTCAAGGTACCGGCGTCGCTCCGCGTAGCCGAGCGCGCACCAGCCGGGAAACGCTCTTTTGGCTGCGGCCACGGCCTGTTCCGCCTGTCGCTCGTCGGCGCGCGGAGCAGAAGTGAGCACGAGACCCGTCGCGGGGTTCACGACATCGATGCTGGAGGCGCCTTCGATCAGCGCTCCATCGATCAGCAGTTTATAAGGCATTGCATTTCCTTTCCAAACGACGCGCGCGGCGAATTCGTACCCGGTGCCGAGCGTGTGATACCCTTGGCAGGGCGCCTATGCGATCGTGAATGCCAGGCTCGGCTATGAGATATCCGAACTGGGACGCTTCGCTTGTGATGAGCAAACTGCTGGACAAGACCTGTCTGTGTATTCCCGGGTATGAAATTTTTTCAACATCTACGGCGATCTGTGGAATTTCCTTCTGACTTTGCACGGCGAGCGGTGATCGACGACATATCCAGGCGAACGTCGCCCGAGTGCGCTTACATGCCTAAAAGGCCCCAACAGGCAATTGGAACTTATTTGGACCCGACAGTGGGAAGTGCCCGATTCGGGAATTCGAGAATGCTCGCGCAACGCCATTATCGGGCAGGGCGGTTGATAAGCTGCCGCTTCGATCACTTATGATGGCGACCTGTCGGTGGACCTGCAGGCGCGGCTTTCGACAACCTTGCCGGCTCGATTGTCGCGGTGACGGTGGGTGACCATTCTGACGTGCAGGCGTCGAACTGCGTCACTGCCGGAGGTCTTGAAGATTGGGGGCAGGACGCCATGGATCAGGCATTTGATGCCGCCCACAATCATCGCCGATCCGAACCCAAAGGCGGAATGGAAATGCTCGAAATAGGTCTCGCCGACCGATTCCGGGTGCTCCTGGAAGATCTTGCGCAGCATTGGGTGAAAGTCCTTTAGTTGAAAGTGCTCGCCAGCATGGCCAGAGCCATTGCTGCGACGAGCGTGGAAAACAGAAAGCGCAGCAGGTCCCGACCGCCGGTCAGCCTGCCGACGATTGCGCCACCGCTTAGCCCGCCCAGCAGTCCTCCCGCGATTAAAGCGAATGCGACGGACCAGTCGACAAGACCTGAAAGTGCATAATTGGCGGCCGTCGTCGCGCCGAAAGCGGTGACGGCTATCAGGGAGGTCGCGACCGCCTCCGCCGTCGACATGCCGGTGGCGCTGACGAGTCCGGGTACGATCAGAAAACCGCCGCCGATGCCGAAGAAGCCCGCGAGGGAACCACTACCAGCGCCGAAGCCGGCAAGGCGACGCCAGCCGGTAGGCACTGCAGCAGCGTCTTCCGCGCCGCGCCGCAGGATCATCGACGCTGCGATCGCCAGCATCAGTACCGACAGTCCGCGCAGCAGCCATTGCGCATCGCACAGCTTGCCGAGGGTGGAGCCCAGGCTCGCACCGCCAAGGCCGCATAGCGCGAACAGCATGCCGCTGCGCCAGCGCACCCGGCCCGCCCGTGCGTGCCCGGCCAATGCCATCGCCGCGTTCACCGCGACGCCGATTGCACCGGTGCCGATCGCCAGATGCGGATTGCCCAGCCCGATCACGTAGACCAGCATCGGCGTCGCCAGCACCGAGCCGCCCCCGCCGATCAGCGCGAGCACGAGGCCGATCAGTCCGCCGCAGCCGATCGCGGTCATCAGAGGGTGGGCATGGAGCAGCAACAGCATCGCGGGAACCGGGCGCAGGACGACACCCCGCGCGAAGCCCGCAGGCTCGCCGGTGTGAAATCGTCAGGTTGTAAGGGGAAAAGTGCGACCGGCCGACGCAGTCGGCGCCGGTCCGGCCGCCAGGATGGGTAGGTTAGAAGTCGAAGGAGAGGCGGCCGTAGTAGTAGCCGCCATAGGCACCGAACGGCGAATTGCTGCCGTAAGGCGAGCTGCCGATGGTGTTGGTCACGGTGTTCTTGTCAGGATAGGTGTTGAACACGTTGTACGCGCCGCCCGAGAGCTTCATCTTCTCGGTCACCTGGAAGCCCACCTCGACGTCGGTGATCCACTTGGCACCGTAGCTCTGGTCGCTCGCGGCACTGTTCGCCAGCGCCTTCCAGCTGCCGTAGCGGGTTTCCTTCGCGTTGATCGAGAACGGACCCTTCGACCAGTTGAGGCCGAGGATGATCTTGTCGCGCGGGGTGAAGACCGTGAAGTAGCCCTGCGTCTGGCGATCGAACAGGGTCAGGCCAAGGTTCGCCAGCGCATCGGGGGTATCCGCGATATGGGTGATCTTGGTCTTGTTGTAGTTGTACGCCGCGCTGGCCCGGACGTTGCCGAAATCGCCCAGCGAGAAGCTGTAGTTCGCCACCGCGTCGATGCCGCGCGTGCGGGTGTCGATCGCATTGGTGAAGAAGCGCACGTACTGGTTCCCGGAGAACCCGTTGTCGACCAGGATCTGGCGCACGCCGGCGCTCGACAGCAGGCCCGTCAGGGTGATGCGGTCGTCGATGTTGATCTGGTAGGCATCGACCGTCAGCGTGAAGCCGGCCAGCGGGGTCATGGTGACGCCGAAGCTGTAGTTGCGCGACTTTTCCGGCTTGAGCGGCTGCTGGCCGAGCGCCTGGGCGATCGCCGAGCCGGTCTGCACGATCTTGGACTCGATCAGCTGATAGGAGCCATTGACCAGCGAGACCTGGGTGGCGGTCTGCGCATAGGCCTGCTGCGAAAGCGAGGGGGCACGGAAGCCGTTCGAGAAGGCACCGCGGAAGTTCAGCCAGTCGGTCGCCTTCCACAAGGTGGAGACCTTGCCGCTCCAGACGCTGCCCGAACTGTCGTCGTAGGTCTCGAAGCGGCCCGCGCCGGTCACCAGCAGGCGATCGGTGAGGTCGAGCGCGAGGTCGATGTAGGCGGCGCCGATGGTCCGCTGGACGCTGGCCTCGTCGTCGGGGGTAACGACCGTGGCACCCTGCGCGCCGATCGCGCCGTACTGGCCCGCCAGCGCCGAATCGCTCGGGTACTGGTAGCCGCCGTTCTCCCACGATGCGGTGTCGAGCGACTTGGTGACGTAGCTTTCATAGCGGAACTCAGCGCCTGCCGAGACCTGCAGGTTGCGGCCGCCGAGAACCTCGAAGCCCTTGGTGACGTCGAAGTTCGTGGTCCACTGGTCGAACGCCGAGCTGAAGGTATCGAAGCTGGTCGGGCTGTCGGTGCCGAGCGAGGCGTTGAGCGTGTTGTCCGCGCCCGAACGCACGTAGTCGCGGCCGTAGGTGGTGCTGAGGTCGAGGTTCCAGCCGTCGACCGTTTCCTTCATGCCCGCCGTGGCCTGCCAGTCGGTCTCGGCCATGGTGTAGTAGGGCGTGAAGCCGTCGGGGTAGATCTCGACGATGTCGCTGGTGCTGCTGGGGTAGCGGCCCGCCTGGCCGACGCGCGCCTCGCGGTAGCCGAAGGTGGCGTTGCTGTAGAGCGTCAGGTCGCCCGCCTGGATCTCGCTGTTCTGCGCGAGGTTCACCGACTTCAGATCAGGCAGGCCGCCCTGGTAGCGGCGGCGGTCGCCGGTCGCTTCGCGCGGATCGGCGGCGCCGTTCACCAGCGAGTAGATGCGGCCGGTGTAGTCCGAATTGCGCACCGTCGCCTTCTGGCGCTTGGCTTCGGCGGAGACCACGATCGAGCCGTTGTCACCAAGGTGGAAGCCCTTGGACAGCTGCGCCGAGACGGTCTCGCCATCGCTGCCGTTGACGCTGTCCTTGTAGCGCTGGCCTGCCTCGATCGAGCCGCTGCCCGCATCAGGGTTGCTCTTGAGGATGACGTTGATGACGCCGGCGATGGCGTCCGAACCGTATTGCGCCGCCGCGCCATCGCGCAGCACTTCGATGCGGGCGATCGCGCTGGCCGGGATCTGGTCGAGGTCGACCGGATTGCCGCCCATCGAGGTCGAGCCCGAATTAAGGTCGATCAGCGCCGAGTTGTGGCGACGCTTGCCGTTGACCAGCACCAGCACGTGGACGCCCGAAAGGCCACGCAGGCCCGCCGGACGCGAGACAGAGTTCCACGAGGAGGAACCGACCTGCTGCGACTGGAACGAGGGCACCAGCTGCGTCAGCACGTCGCGCAGCTGCATCGAGCCGCCGAGCTGGGCGATCTGCTCGCCGCTGATGACGTCGATCGGCGTCGGGCTGGTGGCGACGGTGCGGGCCTGCCCGCGCGAGCCGGTGACGACGATGTCCGAACCGCCCTGTGCTGCGGCGGTATCGTCCGCAGCTTGGGCGAACGCCGCGTTGCCGGTGGCGACGCTCAGCGCGAGGATGGACGAGGTAACGAGTATTCTACGCATTCAAACCCCCATGGTGGGCGGCATATCTGCTGCCGCCGGATAGATGACGCTGTCTCCCTGGGCATCGTTGCCCGAAGGGGCGACGGCGCCGACGTGTCCGGCGGGTTGTCCCGTCCCGGTTTGCGCGCCCTCGCCGACCGCCGCCGCAAATGCGGAAAGCGCGTCGCCAAGTTCGCGAATGAGGTCCGCGGTGTCCTCCAGCCCCACGTGGAGGCGGATCACCGGGAATGTCGTGTCAGCGGCGAAGGACCGCTGGCGGATCTGGCCGTTGCACGGAATGGCCAGGCTTTCGAACCCGCCCCACGAGAAGCCGAGGCCGAACAGCTTCAACGCATCGAGGAAGGCACGCTCGGCGCTCTCCGGCCCGTCGAGCACCACGGTGACGAGGCCGTTGCCCGCGCTGTAGTCGCGCATGAACAGGTCGTGGCCCGGCGCGCCCGGAAGCTGCGGGCAGAGCACTTCGCGCACCATCGGCTGCGCGCGCAGCCAAGCGGCGACTTCAAGCGCCGCCTCGCCGTGGCGGGCAAGGCGCGCATGCAGCGTGCGCATGCCGCGCAGGGCAAGGTAAGCGTCGTCCGAAGAGACCGCCCAGCCCACGCTGCGCGACCCGCGCCGCAGCAGCGCACCCACTTCGCCGCTGGCGACGGCACTGCCCATGAACACGTCGGAATGGCCGCAGACGTACTTGGTCAGCGCCTGCACCGAGATATCGACGCCGTGCGCCAGCGGCTTGAACAGCACGCCCGCGGAATAGGTGTTGTCGACCAGTGTCAGCACGCCGCGCGCCCGCGCCAGCGCAGCGATGCCCGGAATGTCGAGCATGTCGAGCGTCAGCGAACCGGGCGCCTCAAGCACGATCAGGCGGGTCTTCTCGCCGATCATCGCCGCCAGATCATCGAGCGCGATATCGGCCGGGAAGTAGCGGGCGGTGACGCCGTAGTCGGCCATCGTCGTCTCGGCGAAGCGGCGGGTGGGGCCATAGATCGTGTCGCAGACCAGCAGTTCGTCGCCCGCGCGGCACACCGCGAGGATCGCGCCCGAAAGCGCCGCGAGGCCCGAGGGGTAGAGTTCGGCCACCTCGCCGCCCTCCAGTTCGCACAGCGAGGCACGCAGCGCCGCCTGCGTCGCCAGCCCACCGCGCCCATACGTGGGCGCCTTGCGGCCGAAGCAACCATAGTCGTCGAGCAGTACAGTCGTCCCGCGCTGAAGAACAGGCGCGGCCGTGCGCAGCGTGATTTCGCCATCCGTTGCGGGGTGGATCATCCGCGTCGCTTCACCCTTGCCGCCGTCTTCGGTAATCACTTTGAAATTCCTGTCGTGTCCCGCGCGCTTCTGAGGCCCCGCAGTGTTGTCTGTCTTCTAGTCGGTAGCGGCGTTGACGATCTCACCCAGATTTCGCGCCGTTTCGCGAAATGCCGTGATGGACATCACGCCGAAATCTTCATCCCCCGCACGTTCATCACCCCGCCCTGCAGGGCGACATGGCGAGGGGCAGTTCGGTGGTGTTCTTCATCTCCTCCATCGCGAAGGCGGAGGAGACGTCGGTGAGCTTCACCATGCCGATGAGCTTCTTGTAGACCGCGTCGTAGGCCGCGATGCTGGAGACCCGGATTTTCATCAGGTAATCGACGTCGCCGGTCATGCGGTACAGTTCGACGATCTCGGGCATCGTCTCGACCGCGCGGGCGAAGCTGCGCAGCCATTCGTCGCTGTGCTCGCTGGTGCGGATCGAGACGTAGGCGGTCAGTTCCAGCCCCAGCTTCACCGGGTCGAGCAGCGCCACGCGGCCGGTGATCGCGCCTGCCGCCTCCAGCCGCTTGAGCCGTCGCCAGCAACTGTTGTGCGACAGGTGCACGACCTCCGACAGTGCCGCGACCGACAGCGTGCCGTCCTTCTGCAACGCGCCGAGGATGCGGATATCGGCATCGTCGAGCGTCAGCCGTCCGGATAGGGCGGGCGCCATCAGCGTGCCTCCGCCAGCGCGGGCGGGGCGAGCAGGTCTTCGAGCGCGATGCCTCTGGCCAGCCCGTCGCGGATCAGCGTCTCTCGGCGCACGGCGGCCTCGGCGCGGTCGATGTCGCCCGCCACCTCCTCGGGCGAGAGGAAGACCACGCCGTCGCCGTCACACAGCGCGATATCGCCCGGCCGCGCAACCACGCCGCCGACGCTGACCGCAGCATTGAACCGCCCGCCCAGACCCAGCCGCCGGGTGGTGCGCGCACTTACCCCGCGTGCCCACACCGGCAGTCCGGTTTCGAGAATTTCGCCGAGATCGGCCACCGGGCCATCGACGACGATACCCGCGATGCCGCGCAGCATCGCCGCAGCGGCGACCACGCCGCCGACCGCAGCATGGCGGGTGTCGCCAAGCCGGTCGATAACCAGCACGTCGCCCGCGCGCAGATGCGAAAGCGCCTCGTGCAGCAGCGCGCCGTCCGGGCCAGGCAGCGCCAGCGTGACGATCGTGCCGCACGCCTTCATGCCGGGCGCGAGCGGTCGCAGCGCCGGATCGCACAGGCCCCACAGCCGCCAGTGCCCGAGCGTCGAAGTCTCCACCCGCGAAAGGCCGCTGACGAGATCGTCGGCCACGCGCTGCGGCATCGGATGGCGGTCGAAGGTCATTGCCCGGGCGTCGCTTCGGGACGGCGCGGATCGCACTTGGCGAAGTGGCGCAGGAAATCGGCGACGTGGCCGACGAGGAAGCGGGTGAACACCTGCCCTGCCCGCGCGCTCGACAGCGAGGGATCGCCCGAACCGACGCCGTCGTCCGCCACTTCGGTGGCATCGAGCGGCAGGTCCACCGACACGCCGCCGAACTGCGCGCTGGCGAAGTGCGGATCGGACGGCAGCCCGAACACCGGCTTGCGCGGGGTGGCGCCCGACTTCCCCTCGCCGACGAGGCCGGGGGCGAGATACATCATCACCGAAGTCACCGGATCGGCGCCGTGCCCGCGTGCGGAAGCGGCCTTGTCGCCATGGGCCTCCTGCCACACCACCTCGGGCAGCGAGCGCCAGAGGTGGACGGCGGGAATGACCACGCCCGTCTCGCGGCGCACCGCATGGACCACTTCGGCGATCAGCGGGGCGTTGGTGGAATGGCCGTTGACGATGACGATGCGGTCCAGCCCATGGTCGAGGAAGCTGTCGATCATGTCGCGCAGCACCGCGCGGAAGGTCGAGCCGCGCAGCTGCATGCCGCCGGGGAAGCCCCGGAAGAACTCGGCGAACCCGAAAGGCAGCACCGGCGCGCAGACAGCACCGGCTGCTTCGGCGGCGGCCATGGCGATGCGTTCGGCGGCGACGAAATCGCCCATCGGCGCGTGCGGCCCCTGCTCCTCCTGACTGCCGAGCGGCAGGACGATCACCGGACGGTCCTGCGCGATGCGCGCGGCGAAGGCGGCATGGCTCAAGTCCTGCAGGGCGTGCGGGCGGACGCAGTTCATAGTGACGCCTCGATGCGGATCGCCTTGTTCGCGGCGACCGGGATCTGGCTGCGCACGCGATCGATGATGCCCATGTCGATGGCGGCGGACGCACTGCCCAGCCCTTCGGACACGCGCGAAACCACAGTGCCCCACGGATCGATGATCATCGACTGGCCGAACGACTGCCGCTCGCCAGCAGGCGTCTGGTAGGTGCCCCACTGGCCTGCCGCCGCGACCCAGCATTCCGTCTCGATCGCGCGGCTGCGCAGGAGGACTTCCCAGTGGTCCTTGCCGGTCAGCAGGGTGAAGGCGGCGGGCACCGCGATTAGCGCCGCTCCCTGCTTCGCCAGTTGCTGGTAGAGTTCGGGGAAGCGCACGTCGTAGCAGATCGAGCAGCCGACGGTGACGCCCTCGCAATCATACGTGACGATCGCCTTGCCCGGATCGACGGTGGCGGATTCGTGGAACTTGGCGCCGTCGGCGGTGGTCACGTCGAACAGGTGGATCTTGCGGTAGCGGGCGCGTTCCTTACCGTCGCGGTCGAAGACGACGGTGGTGTTGTAGGCGCGGCCGGGATTGTCCGACTGCTCGTAGAACGAGCCGCCGTGGATCCACACCTTCAACTCGCGCGACAGGCGCGAGAGCAGCGTCCAGGTGTCGCCATCGCGGTAAGGCTCGGCGACGGCAGGGGCACCGGCAGAGCCGCCAAGCCATTCGCAATGCTCGGGAAGCTGCACCCAGTCGGGGCGGTCCTTCGCCACGCAATCGCGCACGGCGCCCTCGATCGCGGCGAGGTTGGCGACCTTGTCGCTGCGGGTATTGAGCTGGATGACGGCTGCGCGCAGCATCTTACTTTCCTTCGGGCCGCGCGGCGGAGAGCGCGATGGCGTTGAACAGGATCTTGAAGGCGCCCTGGGTCTGGGCGCGCAGGGCGATCTCGGGACCGACGAGTACGACCTTGCCCTTGCCCTGCGGCACCGTGAGCACGGCGGCGGTGTCCTTCAGGTATTCGGGATGCCAGGCCCAGCCGCTGTGCAGCAGCGTGCCCTCCCCGAACGAGACCGCGACCGAGGTGCCGGGTGCGGTCGGGCGGAAGACCGGGCTGGAATCGTAGAACAGGTCCACCTTGGGATTGAGGCCCCAGGCGATCGGGTCGGCCGCATTGGTATCGGCGGTCAGTACGGCGCCCGGCACATAGAACTGTGTGTTGGACAGCGACACGGGCTTGCCGTCCTTCTCCACCAGCAGCGGATCGGCGACCGGAAGCTTCAGCGCGGCGGCAAGCCCGGACGAGGACGAACCCATCGCCAGCAGCGTGCCGCCCGCGTCTGCAAATGCCTTCAGCGCGGGGATGGTCTTGTCCGCGCTGATGTCACCCAGCGAGGCGCGGTACTTGGCGGGCATGTCCTTGGGATCGGGCTGGACACTGTCGAAGCGGCCACGGAACATGCCGCCGTCCACGCCCGAACGGGCATTCGGGATCGCCGCATCGGGCACGACGACGATGTCGTACTTCTTGGCGAGACCGCCCTTGTCGAGTTCCTGCGGGTAGACGATCGAATAGGGCAGTTCCTGCCCGTCGAAGATCCAGCGCAGCCAGCCGGTGGGATGCAGGCCGCCATAGAGATCGACCACCGCGACGCGCGGTTTCTTCACCGCAAGCCGCTCGCCCTGCGGCACGACGGCGACCGCCTGCACGGTGAGGCCCAGCGACTTCGCGCCCTCCTCCACGATCTCGCGTGCCTTGGCTGATGCGGGTACGAACCACGCGCCCGGCTCCGCCGCGCGTCCGGCGACGGCGAGCGGTGTCTTGTACGCACTCACCGCGATACCTGCCGCCTGCAGACGATTGACGAGGCGGAAGGCGTCGTTCTGGCCATGGCTGACGAGCCAGCCGCCGGATGCACCCTCGACGCCCGCGTCCGCGATCGGCTGCGCATCGGGCGCGATCTCGCCGCTGACCGGGCGCATCTTCACCGCGAAGGGATCGAGCGCGCGGGCGAACTCCACGCCCGCCTGAAACGCCGGGGTATAACCCGAAGCGTCGGCCGGCGGGATCGGCGGACCGCCCGGATAGGCGAAGTTGTTCGGGTAATGCTGCGGCTCGAACATGTCGAGCACGTGGGCGCGATACGCCTGCGCGGCAGGAACGATGTACGTGCCCGCAGGCCAGGTCTTGCCCGCAGCCGTGAACGGCTCCTCCGCCCGGTCCATCTCCACGCCGAGGCGCGAGAGCGAGGTCAGGAACTTCGCCGTCGTCGGGAAATCGTGCTGGTCGACCGGCACGATATAGGCCCGCGCGTCGCGCTGCGCCGGATCGTGCAGCACTGTATCGTAGAGGTCGGCGTCGATCTCGCTCCAGCCGCGCGTGCGCACCGGCTTGGGCTTGCCGCCGCGTTCGGCCAGCGCCGCGTGTGCGGCCTCAATGCGGTCCTTCGAGATCGTCCAGTTGTCGCTCGAACCCTTGGCGATGGCATTGGCGCCCATCTGCCAGCGGTCGAACAGCAACTTCTCGCGGTTGTTCGCGGCATACGTAAGCAACCCGCGCGCCAGCGAGAGGCTGTAGGACACCGACTGCGCCATCGACCACGGGCCGGGCTTGGCGGGCAGCGCCTGATCGTTGCCGGGCACCTGCCGCTCAGGCACGAAGGGGATCGTCTCGGGCACCGGGCTGCCGATGATCTCGACGAGGATGCCCACCGCGTTGTGGAAATACGTCGAGGTGCGCAGGTTGCCGTTGTACCAGGTGTCGTAATGCGCGCCGCTGCGGGTGGTGGCGCCGCCCTTGTTCTCCGACAGCAGGCGGCTCTGCAGCGTGGCGCCCACTTCGTCGAGGCTGGAGATCACCAGCGGCTCGTAGTGGTAATTGAACGGATCGCGGAACGGGGGCAGGAACAGCACGGTGCCCGCAGGGCCGGTCTGGTGCTGGTTCATCACGATCTGCGGGCGCCAGTCGCGATAGAGGACGCGCACCATGTTCTGCGTCTCGACCTGCGTGGCGAGGAAGAAATCGCGGTTGTTGTCGTGCCCGACGTAGGGGTGATAGAGGCGCGGCAGCGACTTGAAGTCCGCTTCGCGCTTCATCGGATCCTTGAAGCGCATGTACCAGTCGGCCACGAACTGCTGGCCGTCCGGGTTGTCCGGCACGAACAGGGTGACGACGTTGTCGCGAATCTTGCGCGCTTCGGGATCGTCCGAGGAGACCAGATCGTGGACCTGCGCGATCAGCGCGGTCTGCGCCTCGACCTCGCTTGCGTGGAGGCCGCCGTCGATCCACACCAGCGCCTTGCCGGTGGCGGCCATGACGTGGGCCTTGGCGGCGTCGATGCCCTCGGCAGCGCCGAGTGCGCGGCTTGTCTCGCGGTATTCGTCCAGTTTCGCGAGGTTTTCCGGCGAGGACACGACCGCCATGACCTGCCGCCGTCCCTCGGTGCTGGGGCCGATGTCGACCAGCTTCACCCGGTCGCTGACGGCGGCAACGGCCTTCCAGTAGGCCATCATGTCATCGTAGGACGGGACGTAGCGGTCCTCGCCCATGCGGTGGCCCAAGACTTGCTCGGGCGTGGGGACGGGCTTTTCCTGCGCCATCGCCGGGGTGGCCAGCGTCAGGCAGGTGGCGAGGAGGAGAGCGCGGGTCAGTCTCATCGGTCGATGGCCTTTGCAGGATCGGGGGCACGCACGCAGGCGATCACGAGGAAGGAGAGCACGGCTGCGGCAGTGACGTAGAAGGCCGGAGCGATCGTCACGCCGGTCAGGCGCACCAGCAGCGTCGCGATGAAGGGCGCGAAGCCGCCGAACAGCATGACCGCGCCGTTGTAGCCCACCGAAAGCGCGGTGTAGCGCACGCGGGTCGGGAGCAGTTCGCACAGGTAGGTCGGCGCAGTGCCACTGAAGAGGCCGGAGAAGACGCCCGCAACTGCCGTCGCGGTGATGACGGAAATGCCGCTGCGCGCCTCGGCCATGAACAGGAAGAGCGGGATCGAGACGATCGCGAAACCGGCGGCGCTCGTCAGCAGGAAGGGCTTGCGTCCGACCGTGTCCGAGGCCCAGCCCGCCAGCGGGATCACCGCAACGTTGCACAGCGCGCCGGTCAGAGTGCCAAGCAGCGCATAGCGCGAGGGCACTTCCAGCACCTGACTGGCGAAGCTGACGAGGAAGGTGCCGTAGGTATAGCCCGCCACGGTCCAGATAACGACCATGCCCGCGATCGTCAGGACGGTGCGGCGGTGGATCGTCAGCGCCTCGCGCAAGGGGTGCTCGGGCACGTCGCGTTCGGCTTTAAAGTGGGGGGTTTCAGGCACTTTCGCGCGCAGGTAGAAGCCGAGCGGCGCGATCAGGATGCCCAGCACGAATGGCACGCGCCAGCCCCAGGCCTGCAGGTCTTCGGCCGAGAGCACCGAATTCAGCGTCAGCGCCACCAGCACGGCGGAGACCACCGCGAGGCTGGTGCTGAGCTGCTGCAGCGCCCCGAACAGGCCGCGCCGGTTGGCGGGCGCGTACTCGACGAGGAACGTGGTCGCCCCGCCCCACTCGCCGCCGGCCGCAAAACCTTGCACCAGACGGCACCCAACGAGCACACAAGGCGCCACTAAGCCCACCGAGGCATACGTCGGGATCAGCCCGGTGGCGCATGTCGCGCCTGCCATCAGTATCATCGTCAGCACCAGTGCCGACTTGCGTCCGAAGCGGTCGCCCATCGATCCCAGCACCATCGAGCCCACGGGACGCATCACGAAACCGACGCCGTACGTCGCGAAGCTGGAGAGGATCGTCGTCACCGGATCAGCGGCCGGGAACATGGCAATGCCGATCTGCGCGGCGAAGTAGCCGTAGATGATGAAGTCGAACAGCTCGAACCAGTTGCCGATCATCGCCGAGGCCAGCGCCCGGGCAATGTCCTTGCGGCCCGGAGCGTAACCGGCTTCCGGACGCGCAAGCTGTCCCTCGGCGGGAAGCGCCGTAGTCGTCATCGCAGTCTTTCTCGCTTCTTAAGGGGCTTCGGCGGGCGAAGGCTTGGGCAGCGGCACAGGAACATGCGGCGGGATGACGATGGCGCCGTCCTTCACCATCATCTGACCATCCTTGAACACCATCGAAACCTTGCGCAGCGCATCGATGTCCTGATCGGGGCGGCCGTCCAACACGATCACGTCGGCCAGCTTGCCGGGCTGGATGGTGCCGATGAGATCGTCCATCGCCAGCAGCTTCGCGTTCGTCAGTGTCGCTGCCTGCAGCGCCTGCGGGACCGTGTAACCGCCCTTCACGAACCACTTGAGTTCGGCGAGGTAGATGTTGGGGATCATCCTGTTCGCGTCACCGATCGTGTCGGTGCCCACGCCCATGACGATACCCGCCTTCTTCATCTTCTGGAACAGCGCGAAGTTCGCCTCAGAAGTCATCGTGAAGCGGCGCGAGGTCGAATCCCAGAAGCCGCCCGCGCGGTCGAGCACGTTCTGGTAGACCTGCAGCGTCGGCACCGAAGCGGTGTGGTGCTGCGCCATCTCGGCGATCGTCTTGTCGCTGCGCGGCAGCGGGTGCTCGACCATGTCGATGCCCGCTTCCACCGCCATCTGGGTGTAGATCGTCTCGCAGTCGCAGGTCACCTTGAGGCCGAGGCGATGCGCTTCGTCCACCGCCGCCTGGATCTCGTCCGGGGCGAAGTGGCTGGCGACCTTGATGACGCTGGCGCCGCGCTTGAACGTCTCGCGCACGGCGGCGCGCCAGGCGTCGGCGCCGTTGCGCTCCCAGGCGTAGTCCGGCCCGTGCGAGGGGCGCACCGGGCGCTCGGTGGCATGGCCGCCGGTGCCGGTGATGATGTGCCCGGCGGTGAACACGCGCGGCGACGGAATGGCGTCTTCTGCCGCCCAGTCGGCCAGCCGGTAAGGCGCATCGCCCACGCCGTTTAGATCGCGCACGGAAGTGAAGCCCGCCTCGATGAACCAGCGCAAGTTGCGCGCGCCCCGCAGCACGCCGTCCGCATCCTCGGCCTGCACGTCGTAAGGCGTGGCGTTGTCCGGGTAGGTCAGGTGGACGTGCATGTCGATCAGGCCGGGCATCACGAACTTGCCGGCAACGTCGATCACTTTCGCGTCGGCGGGCCATGCGGTGCTGTCCGCAGACAATACCGCAATGACCCGCCGACCCTGCATCACCACGCTTCCCGGTGCGACCCGAAGGGACTGCGTGTCGAAGACAAGGCCGCCGCGCAGCACGGTGACCGGACCGGTGGCGCTTTCCGGCCGCTCGGGGATCATGCGCGGGGTGTGATCGGTGTTGGTACCGTCCGCGATCCACTCGTGGCGGTCGGTGCGCGGCACAGATGTGTCAGGGTTGGGCGCTGCAGCGGAACCGGCGCCGGCAAGGGGCAGGGCACAGAGCGCTACGCTTGCCAGAACGAAGTTTCGGCCTGCGTTTCCGAAAGTATGCTTCATGATGTTTGCGACCGTCATGTTCTTATCGAGCCAGTTACATGTTGCCTTGTCCCGCCATTGCCTCGGCAATACGGGATATGGCTTCGGCAAGGTGGGCCTGGAGGCGTGGTGGGTCCTGCCGGAAGCGCTGCGAGATGCAGGCGAGCCCGAGCGCGACGAGCGGTTGACCCGGTCCCAGCGGGATGGCGGCCGCAATGCCGGTGCCGCCCACCGCAAATTCGTCTTCGACTACCGCGAAGCCGGTTTCACGCGCTGCATGAACGGCGTCCGCCACAGCGGTGCGATCCACCCGTGTGGTGTTGGTCAGCGCGGCGCGGGGCACGGCATCCAGTGCGGTATCGAGTGCCGCCGCATCCAGCCGCCCCAACAATATGCGGCCCAAAGCCGTGCAATAGGCGGGAACCCTGCGCGGCAGCTCGATGTCGTAGCGAATGTCGGAAGGCGAGGCTTCCTTGGCCAGCAGTCGCACCATCCCGGCAGCATCATACATGCCCAAAAGGACGGTTTCGCCTGAATCTGCCGCCAGTGTCGTCATGACCGGTGGCGCGACACGGAGGATACGCCCATGGCGGGCAAAGCCGTCGCGTCGTATCATGTCGTTCAGGCGGTATGCGTCGTTGTCGTCCTCACGTACAAGATAGCCCCGCTTGTGCAGGGTGCGCAGCAGGCCGAGCGTGCTGCTCTTGGGTAGTTCCAGGCCGCGTGCGACTTCGCTGAGAGTCAGTCCATCACACCGTGCCGAGAACAGTTCCAGCATGTCCAGCACCCGCGCTGCGGATTTGATTTCGTCGCTCATGCCATCCCTGACTGCCGCTCCAAGTGTTCACGGCTGAGAACTGATCGTTCAGATTTGTGAACATTCTGACCGAATGACGGTGCGCAGTCAAATCATTGCTGGAAATGTGATGATCTCCATCCATCACGTTGAATTTTCGCTTTTGCATGAGATACGTACCATGCGCATGCCCGATCATGTTGATGGACATCCCGCGGGCAGTGGCCTTGCTCATATCGACGTTGCGGCGAATCGAACGTGATGTTCATCTATCTGAACACGGTTGTGCTTTATGCCTGCACGAGCCGGTAAGCCGTCAAAATCAAAAGCGTGCCCGGTTCTCGCTGACGATCGGGCAGGGTGTCAGATCGGAGCTTCGATGACGGTCTGTTCGATGACGCCGAATGGCGCCCGGCCATCGACGGTGCGGCCTTCCATGCGGACGGTGTCGCCAAAGGCCATGAACGGGGTAGCAGGCTTGCCGTCGCGGATGATCTCGATGGCGCGGATCTCGGAGATGCAACTGGAGCCTACCTCGGCGTAATTGGCGTTGGAAACGGTCCCGGAGCCGATGATGGTCCCTGCGACGAGGTCGCGCGTGCGGGCTGCGTGAGCGATGAGATCGTGGAAGCCCACATCCATCGCTGCGCCATTGGCGCGGCCGAACCGCGATCCGTTGCAGTCGATATGCAAATCCATGCAGACACGGCCGTCCTGCCAGGCTTCTCCCAGCGCCGCAGGCGTAATTGCGAAGGGAGCCATGGAGCAGGCGGGTTTGGCCTGAACCCAGCCAAAGCCGGTCTTCATCTCGACAGGAGCGATAGTGCGCAGTGACCAGTCGTTGATTTGTACGACGAGTTTGATGTGGCGCAGTGCCTGCACAGGGGTGACGCCCATTGGGACCGCATCGACGATGACGCCGAATTCGCCTTCGAAATCGATGCCGTCTCCCTCGCTGGGGAACGGCACGGGATCGTTGGGGCCATGGAAACGATCCGACATGCCCTGATACATGAGGGGGCGGTCGGTATCGATCGGCGGCAGGTCGAAGGCGATCTGCATCAACTCGCCATGAGAGTTGAAGGCCGAGCCGTCCAGCCACTGCCACGAACGGGGAAGCGGTGCGCGCAGAAGAGCGGGATCGAACGCTTCGCCTTGCCCCGCGTTCACGCATCCGGCCAGTGCATGCAGCACCGGTTCGGCCGAACCCCAGTCGGTAATGGCGGCAAGCAGATTCGGGATGTCGCCCGCGAGAAGCCGCTCGCCATCGTCCGAGACGACCACGAGTTGCCCGTCAGGTGTGCCGTTCGCCAGCGTGGCCACTCTCATCGGATCAATTCTCGAAGATGGCGACGGCGCGTGTCCATCCTGCGG
>JASGGD010000014.1:0-44735 GCA_047605225.1 Novosphingobium sp. | reverse complement strand
TTCGCCCGGTTACGAGGGTTATCTGCCTGCTGTGCCCCCGGCCGATCTCGGCAAGGCGATGCAGATCGCCAACCCCGGCCTTTCGTTCGTGGATACCAGCCGTCGCGGCTACGTCTCGATGCAGCTCAGGCCGGATGCGGTGCAGGGTGCATGGCACTTCATGCCCACCATCACCGAGAAAACCATCGACGGCACGACCAGCGAAACACGCTCCGTCAGGTGGGGCGAACGACGCTTTACGGCGTGATGGCCTGAGGCTCAGCTTTTAGCGGACGGTCTCCCACTGATAGGCGGGGACCGTCTCGCCGCGCGGCTGGTAGCGCAAGTGCAGTTCCTCGTCGCCGCGCTTCACGTCGAGCGTCAGGAACGCCTGCTGGTCGCCCTGCAGGCCGTCCTGCGAGAAGGTATTGAGGATTTCGTCGCCTTCACGCAGGCCTGCGGCCTCGGCATTCGAGCCGGGGATCAGCCCCTTCACGATCTTCGGCCGCGCCAGCAGCGAGGCGGGATCGAAGCCGAGGTCGAAACGGCGCAGCGGCTTCTCGACGCGGCGGAACTGCGGGCCGAAGGCGTCGGAGGGCGGCAGCACGGTGCCGCCCTTCAGCATGGCCTCGAACGCGGCGATGCCGTCGTCGCCGAGGTCGGCTTTGAGCAGCCGGCGGTAGAGCGCCTCGTCCATCGGCCGTCCGGCGCGGCGTTCGGCCAGCATCGTGCGGACCAGATCGTCGAGGCCGCGCTTGCCGCCCGAGGCCTTGCGGATCGCTGCGTCTGTGGCCGCGAAGTAGAGCGAGCCACGATCGTAAGGCAGCACGCGGATGCGCGTGTCGCGCCAGAAGCCTGCCGGAATCTCGGCATTGGGCACGCCGATCTTGATGTTGGTGTAATAGCGCGCTGCCGTCTCGTTGAGGTCGGCGAGGAAGTCGTCGGCCGAAATCAGTCCGGCGCGGTAGGGCAGCAGGCGCTGGTAATGCACCGCCAGCCCCTCGCCGAACCACGAACGGTCTAGCCCGCCCGCCGCATCCATCGAGGCATCCAGCGAGTTCACCCAGGCATGCAGCATCTCGTGCGCCAACAGCGAGCGTAAATCGGCGGGCTTGGAGGTGTGGTTGAAGGTGAAGGCGAAGCTGTCCTTCAGGCCGATGCCGCTGCCCGGGTTGCGCTGGTTGGTCCGCCCGAACACACCGAAGCTGGGCGGTGTATAGCCGAAGAACGCGCCGTAATGGCGGTGCAGGTCGCCCGCCCATGTCATCAGCGGCGCCATCGGGAAGGGCGGGGTGCCCTGCCACGCGGCATAGAAGCCGTCCTTCGCGGGCGGGAACACGCCGGGCTTACCGCCCATGTAGTACATATGGGCCAGTTCGGACGCGGGCATGGCCGCGCGCGCCGTCGCATTGCCGACCCCGAGGCTGGAGATGCCCTTGCCGTTCGGGCCATAGGCGGCGAAGTTCCACGTCACGCTGGCACGGCGCGGGGTCTCGTCATCGGGCAGGATCAGGAAGGCGTTGCCCGCCGCCGAGAAGCCGCCGAGTTCGGTGCGCATCTCGTACTGCGGCAGCGCCAGCGGGGGCGCCGCTGCATCGATCGGCACACGGTAATGCACGGTCAGCGTGCCTTCTACGCCGCGTGGCGCACGCCACAGGCGGGTGCGGTTGGAGCCATCGTCCTCGACGTCCTCGACACGCGGGATAAGCGCGCCGAGCCGGTCGCGCATGGTGAGGCCGGTGATCGCGGCGCCACTGGTGACGACGGTGTTGGCGACGAGCGGCAGGCGCAGCAGCGGTGCGCCTTGCGCGCGGGACATGCCTTCGGCCACCACCGTCACGTCGACGTAGGGCACGTGCTGCTCGGCGTCGGGCTTCGCGGGGGCAAGCGTGACGCGCAGCGCGGGTTCGCTCGCGGCTTCGGCAGAAGGCGCCATGAGCGCGGCGGGGAGCGCGGCGCAAAGCGACAGAACGATACGGCGGTCGGGCATTTCGGGGTTCCTCCTGAACCTCATCCTATCGGCGTCCGGAGGCGAAGCCGTCGCGTTATGACCTGCGCGACGTCGGCATTGAGCATCATTTATGCGCGATCGCCGCGTCCGCGGGCGTAGCGTATCGGCAGCGCCGTCGTGCTCTTGAGGTTCTCGAGCACGATGCTGGAGCGAGCCGTCGCCACTTCGGGTGCGGCCAGCAGTTCGCGCACCAGCAGCGTGTTGAAGCTGGCGAGATCGCGGGTGGCGATCTTGAGGATGATGTCCGCCTCTCCGGTAAGTGACTGGCATTCGAGCACTTCGTCCAGCGCATCGATGCGGCGGTTGAATGCCTCGAGCCAGCCCTGTTCGTGCGAGCGCAGGGTCACAAGCACATAGGCGCTGACGCCGATGCCCAGCTTCTCCGGATCGAGCACGGCGGAAACGCGCGACACATGGCCCGCCGTGCGCAGCGTCTGCATCCGGCGCGAGCACTGAGAGGCGGAGAGATGGACGAGTTCGCTCATCTCCACCGGCCCGATATCGCCACGCTCCTGCCAGCATTCGAGGATTTTCAGGTCATAGCTGTCAAGATCGCGCGGCATTGCAGCATCATGCACGGATTGTGCGGAAATGGCCATTATAATGCACGAATGAATCGGATATTGTCTGAATTTTCATCCAATCCGCACGGACATTGTGTGCACTTGCAGCATAGAATGGCGCCACTCCTTCATCAAGAGAGCCATGTCATGCCGGTCGCCACGTTCCGGTTCCAGGCACCCGTGCAGGCTGACCCAGCCTCCGGCATCTGGAACCGTCCTTATCTGCTGCTCACCCTTGCCGCGTGCCTGTGGGCGAGCAACTTCGTGCTGGGCCGCGCGCTGCCCGCCGGGATGGCGCCGGTGAGCCTGTCCTTCTGGCGCTGGACGCTGGCCCTGCCGATCGCGCTGCCTTTCGCGTGGCCGCACCTGAAGGCGGACCTTGCGGCGCTGCGGCGGGGCTGGCCGGTGCTGGTGCTGCTGGCCGCGCTTGGCCTCGCGGGGAGCAACACGCTGGCCTACATGGCGCTGCGCCAGACCGACGCGACCTCGGCGCTGCTCGTCCAGTCGGCGATGCCGACCGCGATCGTCGCCTGCGGCTTCGTGCTGTTCCGCGACCGGGTGAGCGGGCAGCAGGTGGGGGCGATGGCCTTCGCGCTGGTCGGCGTGCTCTGCGTGGTGCTGGCGAGGACCGGCGCGGGCGGGACGCTCAACGCGGGCACCCTGCTGGCGGGCGCGGCGATGCTGTCGCAGGCCACTTACGCGACGCTGCTGCGCCGCCGCCCGCCGATCCATCCGGCGAGCTTCCTGTTCCTGTCCTTCGCCGCTGCCGCGCTGCTGATGCTGCCGTTCCAGATCGCGGCGGGGACGCCGCTGCCGCTGGGCGACGTGCAGGGGATGGCGGCGCTCGGCTATCTGGCGCTCGGCCCTTCGGTGCTGGCGTTCTTCCTGTTCAACCGGGGCGTCGCGCTCGTCGGGTCGGGCCGGGCGGGGCTGTTCTTCTACCTGATGCCGGTGTTCGGCACGGTCTTCGCCGCCCTGTTGCTGGGCGAGCGGATCAGCGCGGCCGGGCTCGGTGGCTTCGCGCTGGTCGGCATCGGCTTCGCCCTGTCAGGACGCAAGCCGTCCGGGACCTGAACCCACCTCGTCATTGCGAGCGCAGCGAAGCAATCCAGGGCGGTTTATGCGGCTCTGGATTGCTTCGCTACGCTCGCAATGACGACCGAGGGGGAGAATATCAGGACGCCGATGGCAGCGGCAGGCGGTGCGTGCACTTCATCTCCGACAGCGTCGCGGTGGAGCGGATGTCCTCCACCCCCGGCAGGCGCAGCAGGCGGCGGAAGGTGAAGTTCTGATACCACGCCATGCTGGGCGCCAGCACCTTGAGCATCACGTCCATCTCGCCGAACAGGGTATAGGCCTCGGTGATCTCGGGAATGTCCTCGACCGCGCGAATGAAGCTTTCGCGCGCCTCGTCGCTGAGGCGGCCCATCTTGAGCTGGGCGAAGATGTACATGCTTTCGCCGAACTTCTCGCGGTCCAGCACGGCGACTTGCGCCTTGATGTAGCCCTCCTCCTTCAGCCGCTGGATGCGGCGCCAGCAGGGCGACTGCGACAGGCCGACGCGCTCGGCGATCTCGCTCGACGATTCAGAGGCGTCGATCTGCAGCCGGTCGAGGATCTTGAGGTCGAGCCGGTCGAGTGCTTCCGCCATGATTATGCGCCATCCCTGTCATCGATGCATTGAATTGCCATCGAGCCTAGGCAAATGCGCGAAGTCGGGCAAGCATTACGCCGATAGGGCGGCTAGCGTGTGCACACAGGGAATTGAAAGGACGGCACCGATGAAACGCGACGAGCTGACGATCTTCGACAGCGAGGCGGTGCGCGAAAAGCTGTCCTATCCCGACTGCATCCGCGTCGTGCGCGAGGCGATGATGGCGCTTTCCTCCGGAGAGACGCGCCAGCTGCTGCGCACGATGTTGTCGCTGGGGCCGGGCCGCACCTTCGCTCAGATGCCCGGAGCGCTTGGCGAGCGCGACATGTTCGGCACGAAGACCATCAGTGTCTTCGCCGATCCGCGTTCGCCCGGCCTCCGGCGTCACCGGGGTCTCGTCGTGCTGTTCGAGCCCGAGGAAGGCCGCCCGGTCTGCGTGGCCGATGCCGAGGAGATCACGCATATCCGCACTGCCGCCGCGACTGCCGTGGCGACCGACGCGCTGGCGCGGCCCGATGCGCGCACGCTGCTGATCCTCGGCACCGGCGGGCAGGCGCACACGCACCTCAAGGCGCTGCCGCTGGTCCGCGATTTCGAGCGGGTGCTGATCTGGGGCCGCTCACCCGATAAGGCCGAGGCACTGGTGGCTGAGTACGCCCACCTCAGGGCCGAGGCCGTGACCGACCTGCCCACGGCGGCGGGCGAGGCGGACGTCGTCTGCACCCTGACCACCGCTTCCGAGCCGGTCCTGAAGGGCGAGTGGCTGAAGCCCGGCGTCCATGTGAACCTCGTCGGCTCCAGCGGTCCCGGCCCGGTGGAGGTCGACAGCGCGCTCGTCGTCAACAGCCGCTATATCGCCGACAGCCGCGCTTCCGCGCTCGACGCGGCGGCCGAATTCATCGTCGCGCGGGAGAAGGGCCTGATCGACGACGCCCACATCGTCGCGGAGATCGGCGAAGTGCTGCTCGGCCGCGTGGAGGGGCGCCGTTCCGAATGGGATATCACCGTCTACAAATCGCTCGGCCATGCGGTGCAGGATCTTGCCGCCGCCGCTCACCTCTACCGGAGTTCGCTCGCCTGATGTTCCGTATGCCCTTGCGCGCCGCGCTGTTCGCCTCGACCCTGCTGGTCACGGTCCCCGCCCACGCAGAGCACCTGCGCTACAGCGTCGTCTCCAACGGCGAGAAGGTCGGCTTCGTCGACGCCGACGTGCAGGGTAGCCGCGTCGCCATCGAGTACGACGTCAAGAACAACGGCCGCGGCCCGACCATGCGCGAGACCGTCGAACTCGGCCGCGACGGGTTGCCGACGCGCTGGGAACTGGACGGCAAGGCGACCTTCGGCGGCGACGTCCACGAACGCTTCGCGCGTGAAGGCACGACGGTGCGCTGGACTGATTCCATGGGCGAGAAGCAGGCGACTGCCAGCGGCCCCGCGCTCTACGTCGGGCAGAACGCCAGCCCCTGGGCGCTGGGGCTTTACGCCCGCGCGCTGCTCAAGGATGCGGACGGGCGCATGGCGGCGTTCCCCGGCGGCGAACTCGCGATCGAGAAGCTCGGCCCGGCGACGATCGGCGGCGGCAAGTACCAAGCCTATTCGATCAGCGGCATCGACCTTTCGCCCGAGATGATCCTGCTCGACGGCAAGGGCGAACTCTTCGCTACGCTCGACAGCGGCGGCGCGACCGTGCGTGAGGGGCATGAGGGCGAAGTGCCCGCGCTCAACGAACTCGGCACCCGGTTGACCGCCGCGCGCTATGCTGCACTCCAGAAGCGCTTCGCCCATGCCATCGACGCGCCGGTGCGCATCCGCAACGTGCGCGTGTTCGATCCTGAAAGTGGCACGCTGGGCGATCCGGTCTCGGTGGTCTTCGCGCATGGGCGCATCACCGGCATCCAGCCGTTCGACGAACCGGCGACGCCGGGCGAGGCGCTGGTCGACGGCAAGGGCGGCACGCTGCTGGCGGGCCTGCACGACATGCACGCGCATATCGGGCTGGAATCGGCGATGCTCTACATCGCCGCCGGGGTCACCTCGGTGCGCGACATGGGCAATCACAACGACTTTCTGCCCGGCCTGATCGACCGCATCGGCAAGGGCGAAGTGGCCGGGCCGCGCATCACCGCCAACGGCTTCCTCGAAGGCCGCAGCCCGTATTCGGCGCGCCACGGCATCGTCGTGGACAGCGAGGCGGCGGCTCTCGACGCGGTGCGCTGGTATGCCGCGCGCGGCTACTGGCAGATCAAGATCTACAACAGCATGAACCCGGCATGGGTGCCCGCCATTGCGCGCGAGGCGAAGCGTCTGGGCATGGGGCTGACCGGGCATATCCCCGCCTTCACCAATGCCGATGCGATGATCGCGGCGGGCTATGACGAGATCACCCACGTCAACCAGCTGATGCTGGGCTGGGTGCTCGACATCAAGGAGGACACCCGCACCCCGCTGCGTCTGACGGCAATGCGACGCACGGCGGGGCTGGACCTCGATACCCCGCGCGTGAAGACGACGCTGGACACGATGGTGGCCAGGCACATCGCGCTCGATCCGACGGCGGTGACGCTGGAACTGCTGATGCTCAGCCGCGACGGCAAGCCGTCTCCGGCGGTGGCGAGCTATATCGACCACCTGCCGATCGGCCTGCAGCGCCGCCGCCGCCAGGCCATCGCGCCGCTGAGCGAGCCGGGCGACGATGCCGCTTATCTGGGCGCGTTCGATGCGGTGAAGCGCGTGGTGAAGCGGCTTCACGACCGGGGCGTCACGCTGCTGCCCGGCACCGACGACGGCACCGGCCTGTCGGTCCACCGCGAGCTGGAGATCTACGGCGAGGCGGGCATCCCCGCCGCCGACGTGCTGCGCATCGGCACCCTCGGGCCGGAGCGCTACATGGGCAACGATCAGGAACTCGGCTCGATCGCACGGGGCAAGCGGGCGGACTTCCTGCTGCTGCCCGGCAATCCGCTGGCGGACCTCACCGAACTGCACCGCATCGCCATGGTGGTGAAGGACGGGACGATCTACTTCCCCTCCGAGATCTACCCCGCGTTCGGTGTAAAGCCTTTCGCCGAGGCGCCTGCGATCGCGCTGCCCACGCAAAAGCCCGCGCCCGCCACGACCAGCGGCGGAGATAGCCACGACGCGGCCGACGAATTTCTCTGAGGTGTCCCGCCGCCCTGTCCGCTCGCGCGGGCCGGGCGGTCGCGGTGTCGGTGCGGGTTCTCAGCGGCCCGCACCGGCATTGGCCTATGTTACCACCACCCGCCGTCATTGCGAGCGTAGCGAAGCAATCCAGGGCGGCTTGAGACTGCCTTGGATTGCTTCGCTACGCTCGCAATGACGAAACGAAACGGTTGGGGGGAGCCGGGGCATTTTCCTACAGAGGCGCGGCTGCGGTACAGTCACGGCATGACCCGCTGCGCCCCTCACAAGGTTACACATTTCCCGCGCAAGGTGACACTTTCGCTGCCCGATGTGTCACCTTGGCGCTGCAAGGTTACACATTTCGGGCGCAAGGTTACACATTCGGGGCGCAAGGTGACACATTTCGCCCCCAAGGTGACACCTTTTCCCTCTGGACCGTGTAAACCGTGTAAACCTTCAGGCCCGGCTGTGCAGCCAGCGGAAGCCCGCGCCCGCCAGCACCCAGCCGCCGAGCAGTGCGTAAGGGCGCCAGTCGGCCTCCAGCCCCACCAGCGCGAGGGCCAGCGCGCAGGCGGCTCCGGCATAGGCGAAGGCGCGCATCGTCGGGCGGGCGAACTTGAAGGCGGCGGCCTCGTAGAGATCGTCGTGCCGCTCGACCACCCGGGCGGCGGAGAGGCAGATGCTGGCGTATTTCAACAGGTTGGGGATGTTGACCGCCAGGAACAGGAAGGTCAGCTCCATCGGCAGCAGCAGTCCCGCGCAGCCGATGGCGAAGACCGCCAGCAGCGCGACATGAGGCGTCTGCCAGCGCGGATGGACCCGGCCGAGCGCGGTGGGCAGCATCCCCGCCGTGCCCATGGCGTAGAGGCTGCGGCTGAACATCGCGAACATCGCGTTGAGCGACTTGCCGATAGACAGCACCGCCGCCAGCACGATCACCGGCGTCGCCACCGGCCCCATGAACGCCTTGGCGGCATCAAGGATCGGCGCCTCGCTCGATCCCAGCGCCGGAGCGCCCAGCACGCCGAGCGTCACGAAGCCCACGGCAAGATACAGCAGCGTCGCCGAGCCGATCGACAGGGCGATCCCCAGCGGAATGGCGCGGCGGCTGTCGGCGACTTCGGCGCCTGCCTCGGTCGCGGCCTCGATGCCGAAGAACAGGCCCATCAGCAGCGGCATTGCCGCGATCATGCCGTGCAGGCCGTTCGGGAACAGGGGCTCGAGGCGGGAGATGTCCACCGCCGTCGCCCCGCCCCAGCCGATGAACACCGCGAAGAGGATCAGCATCGCAGCCAGCAGCCACTTCTGTACGGTCGCGGCGATGTGGACGCCGAACAGGTTGGCGAGCAGCGCCAGCACCAGCACCGCGAACATCGTCGGCTTGACCGGCAGCGGCAGGATCATCGATCCGTAGCGCACGAGGACGAGCGCCAGCACCACCATCGCCCCCATGTTGGCGATGATCCGCGCCCAGGCGATGAAGAAGCCGAGCGAGGGATGCAGGAACCGCGCGGGCCACGCGAAAGAGGCGCCCGATACCGGCAGCGCCGAGCCGAGGAAGGCATAGCTCACCGCGATCAGGTACATCGGCAGCGCCGCGACCAGCACCGACAGCAACATCGCAGGCCCGGCGATCGCGGTGGCGGGCGCGATGGCGGAGAAGATCGAGACGCCCACCGCCGTGCCGAGGCCCAGCGCGACGACGCCCCACAAGTCGATGCCCTTGGCGAGCTTCTGCTCGTCGTTCACGGCTTGCTGCCCGCGATGACGAAGGTGCGGATGTCGGCGACCAGCTTGCGCCAGCTGACGTCGTCGGAATAGGCGACGTGCCCGGCGGGATAGCGGTGGATGACGAAGCGGTCGTCGGTCAGGTTGGCCTGGGCGAAAAGGTAATCCGCCGCGCCGACGGTGGTGGTCAGGTCGTAGAGGCCGGTGCCGACGAAGAGGTGCAGCTTGGGCTCGGCGGCCATCGCGGCTTCGAGGCGGGCCATGAAGGGCCAGTCGTTGAACGGGCTGTCGCCCGCGCCGTAGGACCATTCTCCGGGGAAGCGGGCGATCACCTTGTAGCGCTGGGGGTTCTGCACGCCGATGCTGGCGAGCTGGCCGATCACCGCCTTGCCGTAGAGGTCGGACACGGCAGAGAAGGCGTCAGGGCCGACCATCTCGCCTGCGTTGGCCGGGAGCGGCGCGGTGTATCGCGCGTCGTAGCGGCCCAGTACCTTGCCCTCGGCGCGCAGCAGTTCGACGCGGAAGCGCTCCTTGGAGATGCGCAAGTCGTGGGCGAGGTAGAAGGCGGCGGGGATGCCGGTGAGGTCGGCCAGCTGCGCGGCGACCTTGGCGCGACCGGCCTCGTCCAGCGCGCGGCCCTTGTAGAGTGCGTCGAGGTAGGCCGGGCCGAAGGCGGTGGCCTCTGCGGCGCTGGCGGCGGGGTCGCAGGGTGCGGGGCGCTTGTGGTGGTAACAGGCCAGCGCGGCGAGGGTCGGCAGCGAGACCGGGTAGGTCACCACGTTGTCGGGCCGCTGCGAGGTCTCGATCATGTTGAGCGCCTGTCCGAGCAGCAGCACACCGCGCATCTTGAGCGCGCTATCCTGCGTCCGCAGCGCATCGACCATCGCGGCGGCGCGGATGGTGCCGTAGCTCTCGCCGAGGATGAACAGCGGCGAGGCATTGCGGTGGTTCTCGGCGAGCCAGGCGCGGGCGGCCTGCGATACGGCGTCGGCATCGCCCTTCACCGACTGGTAGAAGGCGGCGTCAGCGTCCTTGCCGATCTCGGAGAAGCCGGTGCCGGGCGGGTCGAGGAAGACGAGGTCGGCCACGTCGAGCAGCGAGGCCGGGTTCGCGGACACGTCCGCCTCGGCGGGCAGCGGCGCGGCGGGGTCTTGCGGGACATGCGCGCGCATCGGGCCGAGCGCGCCCATCTGCAGATAGGCCGAGGCCGCGCCGGGGCCGCCGTTGAAGATGAACAGCACCGGGCGCTCGGCAGAGGCACCCTTGCGGACATAGGCGACGTAACCGGCGCTCGCGTCGGCGCGATCCGGCTTGCTCGCGACCGGATACGTGCCCGCCTCGGCCGTGAAGGCGAGGCGCTTGCTGCCGACCTTGAGGCTCTGTTCGGCGCGGCCTTCGATCTTTGCCGCGACGGTGGGCGCTTCCTGCGCGGCGACAGACGTGCTGGCGAAAAGGCCCGCCAGCGTGAGGGTCAGCCAAGTGCGCATGTTCAGTTCGTCCCTCTGGCTGCGAGGAGGTCGCGGTAGCGGACCAGCCCGTCGGTCAATGCCTGCAATCCGTAGTCCACGTCGGCCGGGGCACGGGCGAAGCCGATGCGGATATGTCCGGCGGCGCCGAAGTATTCCCCCGGTGCCACGACCACGCCGCAGCGTTCGGCCAGCCATTCGGAGAAGGCGATCGTGTCGTCAATCCCGGTCAGGCGCGGGAAGGCGATGCAGCCGAAGCGCGGCAGCTCGCCCGAGACGAGGCCCTCGGCGCGCCAGTGGGCGTGGTAGCTCTCGATGATCGGGCGGGCCTTGCGCATGATCGCGTCGCGGTATGTGTCGAACGGCTCGGGCCGCTCCAGCACCAGCGCGGCGGCGGCGTGGGCGAGGTTGGAGACGCCGAACTCGGTCTCGTCCGCCAGCGCTCGGATGCGGCGCATCGGGGCCTCGTCCGCGACGATCCAGCCGCAGCGCAGGGTGCTGAGGCCGTAGGACTTGGTCAGGCTGTCGATCCCGATGACCGCGGGCGAAAGCGAGACGGCCGAGGGCGGGCGCACATCGGCATCGACATAGGCGGCGTAGACTTCGTCCACCACGACATGGATGCCGCGCGCCTCGGCGATGCGAGCGAGGGCGAGCAGCGTGTCCTGATCGACCGCCATGCCCGAGGGGTTGTGCAGGTTGGACAGCACGATCAGTCGCGTCGCCGGAGTGATCCGCGCGGCGATCTCTTCAGGATCGATGGTGAAGCCTTCGCCGCGCCGGGCGAACTGGTCGACGCCAAGGCCGTTGGTGCGGGCGATGGTATGGAACAGGTCGAAGCCGGGCGTCTCGACCAGCACGGATTCGCCGGGACCGACGAGAGCGCGGTAGATCAGCGAGAGCGCGCCGGTCGCTCCGGTGGCGCAGAGCACGCGGTCGGTCGCCACGCCGTAGCGCCGAGCGAGCTGCTCGACGACGTAAGGGTTGCCGTTGAAGGCGCTGGTGTAGCGCGAGGTCACCGGCTCGGCGAATTCTTCGACGACGATCCGGCGCAGCAGGTCCACCGGCTCGGGCACGGAGCTGTCGAACAGGCTGACCAGCAGGTTGCGCTCGGAACGCACCGAGCGGATCACCTTGCGGACCCACTGCGAGTACGAGCCGATCCCGGCGTCGTCGGGAATGGGGGAGGAAGAGGGGGGCATCGGCGGGTTCATCGGGGGAATCGTCTGTTTTTCCGTTCGATGCGGGAATGAAACCGCCGCCGGCGCATCATGCACCGGCGGCGGATCGGATCACTTCAGCTTGATGCGCGCGCCGACGAAGAAGCGACGGCCGAGGATGTCGCCATAGGCGATCTGCGGATAAGACGGGGCCTTGTCGGTCAGGTTGTCGATGCCTGCGCGGAAGGTGATGTTCCCGGCCTCGACCTGCGCCGAGATCGAGTGGACGATGTTCGACTTGAGGATCGGGTTCGGCGTCGTCTCGATCGTGGCATCGTAGGCGGCGCGGGTGCGGCCGAGGTAGTCGAGCTGGTAACTCACGCGCACCGGCCCCTTGTCCCACACCGCGTTGAACCGGCCGACCCACTCGGGGCTGGTGTAGGTGTCGTCGGTGCGCACGAAGGTCGTGCCCGTCACCGAGGTGGTGCGCAGGGTGTTGTGCGTGGCATTGGCGGTCAGGCGCAGAGTACCGAGGTCGCTGCCGCCGAACAGATCGCCGGGCGCGAAGGCGTAGTCGATCGTGTACGTCTCGCCCCGGTACTTCATCACACCCGCGTTGAAGGTGGTCGTGGTGCCGGTGACGATGGTGCCGCCGATGGTGGTGGCATCGGGCGTGACGAGGCGCGTGAAGGCGCTGCACACCGCGTCCGCCGGGTTCGGATCGTCGAAGCAGGCCGCCGCGAAGTCCTCGGTGGTGAAGGCGGAGAGGCCGTCCTTGAGGTCGATCTCGATGCGGTCGACACTGATCGACAGGCCCGGCACGAAGCGCGGCTGCAGCACGATGCCGTAAGTCAGCGTGTCCGAGATCTCGTTACGCAGGTTCGGATTGCCGCCGCTGGTGACGGTCGTGCGGTTGAAGTTCTCCGCCGGGCTCTGGAAGCGGGCGAGGCGGTCGGCGGCGCTCAGGCCCGTACCGGTGCCGTCCCCGTCGACACCGAACGTCGGGTTGGCGGTGAACAGCGCAAGGCAGTTGGCGTAGCGGACCGACGGATTGGAGCCCGCGTTGATGCGGTCGGCGTCGCAGGGGTCGTAGCCTGCCGATTCGATGGACGTGCTGGTCGGCGCGAGCAGCTGGGTCAGCGTCGGCGCGCGGAAGTTGCGGCTGCGCGATCCGCGCAGGGTCACGCCGTCGGTGACTTCCCAGCGCAGGCCCGCGTCCCACACGCTCTCGGTGCCCGCGAACGAGTTGTCGACGTAGCGGAACGCGCCCTTGAATTCGAGCAGCTTGACCAGCGGCAGGGTGAAGTCGCGGCCGATCAGCGGCACGATCACTTCGGCCGAAAGCTCGTCGGTGTTGTAGCCGCCGGACTGCGCGACCTGCTGCGAGCCGTCGCCGAACACGCCGTCACGGTTGGCCTGAAGCGGGTTGAACGCGGCCTTCTCGTCGCGGTGCTCATAGGCGGCGCTGAACTGCACGTCGCCCATGGGCAGCGAGAACAGCGTGCCGCCAAGGGTGGCGAGAACGTCGATCTGCTCGTTGGTCCAGTCCATCCCGGCGCGGGTGCTGACGTAGTCGCGCGCGGCATCGCTGACGGTGTTGGTGCCGAAGGGGTTGATCGGCGCGCAGCTCGGGTCGTCGTTGGTGGTGTCGGCATCGGCGTTGATCGCGCAGACCGCCTGCCGGCCCGAGAGCACCGAGTTGATCGCATTGTTGTAGCGGCTGTTGACGACCTGCCAGCTGCGCTGCCTGCCCTCGACGCGGGCATAGCTGCCCGAGACCGACCAATAGAAGTTGCGGCTGCCGACATCGAAGTCACCGTCGAGCGTCAGGGCGCCGCGCCAGGTGTCGGTGTTGTAGGTCTGTACCGGGTCGGGGACGAGGTCGTAGAAGTACTTCGACAGGTACAGCGGCGCGCCGTTGGCGAAGCTTGGGCGGGCGGCGATCAGCGCGGCCTTGGCCTCGTCGGTGAGGAAGGCGTTGTTGATCGTGAACGAGATCGGCCCGGCGTACGTGCCGCCGTTCAGCACTGTGCGGCTGTTGCCCTGTGGGATCTCGCGGCCCTTGGTGTTGGCGTAGAGGAATTCGGCCGACAGGGTGATGCTGTCGGTCAGGTCGTAGTGGCCGATGGCGTTGGCGGTCAGGCGCTCGACGCCGGTGCGCAGGCCCGCCAGTTCCTGATAGGGGAAGCCGTCGCCGCCCGAGGCGAAGGGGATGCCCTGGATCGTGCCGGTGTCATAGGGGATGACGCTGCCGTCGCTGTCGAACTGCAGTGCGCTGCCCGCGCCGTTGCGCAGCAGGAAGCTGGGCGGCGGGGCGGGTGCGGTGAAGATCACACCGTTGCCGTTGAACGGCCAGAAGCTGGCGTTGAAGATCTCGTCGACCGAGGGGATGCCGTCGCTCGGCCCGGTGTCGGCGGGGTTGGACACGGTCAGGCGGCCGAGGTTCGACAGCGGGCGGTCCGAGAAGCGCAGCGAGGGCGTCTTCGACCAGCCCACGTCGACCGCGAAGTTGCCGCGCCCTTCGGCGAAGTTGAAGCCCGCGGTGCCGCGCAGCGAGTACGTGCCGTAGTCGCCGCGGTCGGAGATGCCGGTCTGGCCGTCCAGCTCGATGCCGGTGAAGTCCTTCTTGAGGATGTAGTTCACCGTGCCCGCGATCGCGTCAGAACCGTAGACCGCCGCGCCGCCGCCCTGATAGACCTCGACACGCTCGAGCAGGCCGAGCGGGAGGATGTTGGAATCGACCTGCGCATCGCCGCCACCGGCAGCCCCGCCGATGCCCGAGCTGCTGGTCACCATGCGACGGCCGTTGAGCAGGGTCAGAGTGCGTCCGGTGCCGAGGTTGAACAGGTTGGGCGCCTGGATGCCGGAACCGCTGCTCTCGCCCGAACCGTCCGCCTGGTTGAGCGTCGGCACGTTGGAGGGCAGGTCGTTCAGCGCATCGGCGACGCTGACATAGCCGCGATCAAGGATCTGCTGCTGGCCCACTTCGAGGACCGGGGCGGCATCGGAATTGGGCGCGCGGCGGATGCGCGATCCGGTGACGACGATGGCTTCACCGGCACTTTCGGCTTCGGCGGAGGGGCTAAGGTCCTGCGCGTGGACCGGCGTGCCGAACACGGCGACCGAGAGTGCGGTGGTGGCCAAAAGCGTGCGTGCCAGCGTGCGTGTCTGCCTGCGAAGTGTCATGCCCGAATTCCCCGATTTGTCCCTGAAGGCCGCCGCGTTGGCACGGCGTTTCCCTGTCCGTCAGGATAGGGGCGGGCGCGGGGAATAGTTTTGCGTTCGCACCGGCCCCGGCGCATCGCTCGCTCATGTTCTGCTGCGATCGCAATTCAGGGCGCAAGATTTATGCGCGCTATTGCAGGAACGTGGAAAGCTCGCGCCCGAAGCGCCGGGTTTCGCGATCATCCTCATACATCATGTGCCCGCCTTCGTAGCAGTTCAGCACGAAGCGCGCGGCGACCGAAGCAGGCAGCGCCGCGACCGTCGCCCGATTGCCCGCGCAGCTGTTGAGGGAATCGAAGCGCCCGGCAGCGACCCAGGTGCGCAGCGTCGGCATCTTCTCCATCGCGCGCAGGGTCCAGGGCTGCGAGGGGCTGGGCGGGCCTTCTCCGGCCATGGCGCGGGCGAGCGACTCTTTGGTGATCGGCGACTGGTCGTATTGCCATGCGCTGCCTGCGTTCGAGGCCGGGGCATCGATCCCGGCATAGCTACCCTCGCGGTAGCCGAGCGTGGTGCGGTAGTAGTCTAGGATGAGCGCGTTTTCCGCAGCCTCGTCGGGGTCGGGGCCGGAGCGGCGCATGTCGAAGACGTCGAGCGTCTTCTTCTCCCCCGCGAGCAGCGCGGTGCGGAACTGGCGGGGAGAGACCCACAGCGTCTTGCCGTCGACCAAGGCGGGATCGAGGCCCTGATAGCGTGCCAGCGTGGCGATCACCGCCTCGCGCTTTTGCGGGGACAGTGTATCGGGCGCGGCGAGGGCCGGGGCGTAGACCCGCACGGCCCATTCGCGCGCTTCGGCCAGCAGTTTCGCGCGGTCGGCACCCGGCGCAAGGCGGCCGAGCGCATGGGCGGTGGCGATCCGGCTGTCGAGCGAGAGGGCGCGCATCAGGTTGCGGTCGGGCATGTCGCCGAGCGGGATGCCGCCCGAGATCAGCGCGATGCCCGCGACCGGCGTGCCTGCATTCACCAGCGCCTCAGCTACGCCCGCCGCGCGCCATGTGCCGAAGCTCTCGCCCGCAAGGTAGAGCGGTACGGCGGCGCGATCATAGGCCTTGCGCCAGTCGACGACGAACCCGGCGACCGAGGCGATGTCCGCGCGCGTGCCGTAGAAATCGGCGGCATGTTCCGGCGCCTCGGCGCGGCTGAAGCCGGTGCCGACGGGATCGACGAAGACGAGATCGCTGACGCCAAGCGGGCTAGCCGGATTGTCGGCAAGGCGCCCATCGGCGATCACGCGCGGGCCGAGCGCATGGAACTGCAGCAGCCGCGAATCCGCGCTGGGGCCGCCGTTCCACACGAAAGTCAGCGGGCGGTGCTGCTTGCGCTTCGGTACGATGTAGGCGGTGTAGAAGATCCGCCCCCGCACCGCGCCCTTGAGGTTGCGGACCGGCAGCGTTCCGGCGCAGGCGGCATAATCGATGCGCTTGCCTGCGATCACCGCATGGTGCCGGGTCTCGACGGCGTCGGCCTTGCAGATCGGCGCCGCGTGCGCGGGCAGGGCCATGGTCATAAGCAGAGCGGGAATGGCAGCCAGTCGCAGCATCATGGATCTCCGGATCATGCTTCGACGATAGCGGCGGGGTCGAGGCATTTTTATGCGCAGTTGGGGGCTGTTGGACAGGGTGCCGTGCGTCGCTATGGCGCTTCCGGCGCGCAACATCGGCGAATTCTATTCGCGAAGACCGGGTTAGTGTGCATGGCACGAAACGCAGGAGCGCGCATGGAGATCAAGGGAATGACACGGCGCGGCGTTCTGGCGGCGGCGAGTGCCGTACCGGTCGCGGCGCGCGCGGCTGCCGTGATCAAGCCCACCGCATTGCCCGATCGCGCAGCCTTCGCGCCCAGCGTCGCGGGTTACCTGGACAGCGGGACGATGCACCCGATCCCGCTTGGCGCGCGCGCGGCGGTGCAGCGCTACCTCGACCAGCGCACGTCCATGGAGGGCCACTACCCCACCGACGAAGTCGAAACTCGCGTAAAGGCCAACTTCGCGCGCCTCATCAACGCCTCGCCCGAGGAACTGGCCTTCGTCCAGAGCACCACCGCAGGCGAGCAACTGGTGATCGAGGCGCTGGACTTCCCACGCGGCGGCGGGCGCATCGTCACCGACACGCTGCATTTCTTCGGCTCGTTCTATCTCTACGAGGAACTCGCGAAGCAGGGCATCGACGTCGCCTGGCTGCGGCCGGAAGGCGGGCGCATCTCGGTCGAGGCCTACGAGCGGGCGATCACGCCGGGCACGCGGCTCGTCGCGCTCTCGCTGGTGTCGACCTACAACGGCTTCGAGCACGACCTGAAGCGCATTTGCGAGATCGCCCATGCACGCGGCGCGCTGGTCTATGCGGACGTGATCCACGCGGCAGGGACCATTCCCATCGACGTGCGGGCAAGCGGCGTCGATTTCGCCTCCACCGCCAGCTACAAGTGGCTGATGGGGGACTTCGGCCTCGGCTTCCTCTACGCCCGCGCCGACTTGCGCGAGCGGCTGAAACGCACTCATTTCGGCTACTACCAGCTTTCCGGCTTCGCGCCGCACGTCTACCCCTTCGACCCGCCGGGCGAGACGATCGCCGACAACACCCCGCGCGCCGACATGGAAGGGCTGTTCGCAGGCGGCACCCGGTCCCACGCAGTACTGGCCCAGCTCGACTGGTCGCTGGACTACATCCTCGGCCTCGGCGTCGAGCGCATTGTCGCGCACCGCCTGCCGCTGCTGGCGCGCCTGCGCGAAGGGCTGACGGCAAAGGGTTACGCCATCGTCACACCGGAAGGATCGCGTACGCCGCTGGTCACCTGCGCGCTGGAGGGAGCCTACGCCAAGCTGTCCGACCCGCTGAAGGCCGCGCAAGTGCGCATCACGCTTTCGCGCAACCGCTTCCGCGTCTGCCCCTCGGTCTTCACGGACGAGCACGACATCGACCGCCTCCTCGCCGCGCTGCCGCGCGCCTGATCCTGCAGGAAATGCCCATGCGTCACGTCTCCGTCATTGCCGCCATGCTCCTCGCCACGACCTCGGTTGCCGCTCAGGCACAGGACGGAGAGGCGCCGATGTCGCCCGCGTTTCTGCGCGCGATGGAGCCGATGGTTCCGCGCGATAACGCCACCGACCGCGTCGTCGTCACCCGCCATTCCGCGAAGATCGCCGGGCGCAAGCTGGCCTACAAAGCGATCGTCACCGAACTGCCGATGCCGGGCGCGGACGGCGCTCCCGTGGCGGTAGGCGTCAGCTACGCCTACGTGGCCGAGACCAAGGGCGATCCGGCGAAGCGCCCGGTCCTGTTCGTGTTCAACGGCGGCCCCGGCGCCTCGTCCTCGCCGCTGCACATGCAGGCGCTGGGGCCGCGCCGGATCGTCGGCAAGGGCGACGCGGCGCATCTGGAGGACAATCCGTACAGCCTGCTCGACGTCGCCGACCTCGTCTTCATCGACCCGGTGGGCACGGGCGCGAGCATGCCGGTGAAGGACCGCGACGCCAGCGCGTACTGGGGCGTCGGCGGCGATGCGCGCGGCGTCTCGGCGATGATCGAGGCGTGGGTCAAGGCCAACGGCCGCACCGCCTCTCCGCGCGTGCTGGTCGGCGAAAGCTACGGCACCTCGCGCGCGCTGGCGATCCTGCACGAAGACATGAAGGCCAAGAAGCCGCTGCCTGCCGGCGTCGTCCTGCTCTCGCTGGCGATCGGCGATGCGGACGGTCCGGTGTTGTCCGAGGCGATGCACCTGCCGACCTTCGCGGCGGTCGCGTGGTATCATCAGGCGATCGACCGGGGCGGGCGCACGGTGGCGCAGCACTATGCCGAGGCGCTGAATTTCGCGCAGACCGAATATGCCTCCGCCCTCATGCGTGGCCCGGCCTTGCCGCAAGCCGAGCGCAGGCAGGTGGCGGAGCGGACGTCGGCGCTGATCGGCATCCCCGCCGATACCATCGAGGCGAAGAACCTGCGCCTCGACAACTACGACTTCATGCTGTCGCTGCTGGCGGACAAGGGCCTGCGCACCGGCCAGCTTGACGGCCGGGCGACCCGCGCCATCGCGGAATCGAAGCTGCGCCCGCCCTTCGACGATCCGTCCATGTCGCTGGGTTCGGGCACCAGCGCCGGGATCGAGGGCTATCTCAAGGACGAACTCGGCTACTCCGCGCCGAGCCCCTATCGCAGCCTCAATCTTGGCATCAACTTCAAGTGGAACTGGGACAAGGACTATGGCGGCAGCTACCGCGCCATGTCGTTCGCACCTTATCTCAAGGCGGCGATGGACGCGCAGCCGGGCCTGAAGGTCTTCGCGGGAGGCGGGTACTACGACATCACCACGCCGGTCTATGCGGGCCAGTTCGCGCTGGAGCAGGCCGGGGTTCCGGCGGACCGGGTGACCTACGCCCGATACGCGGCGGGCCATTCGGTCTTCGAGGACGAGGACGGACTGACCGCGTTGAGCGCGGACCTTCATCGCTTCCTCGTCGTACTCGGCGGGCAATGACCGAAGGACGGCGCGGCACCGCGATGGCGCCGGCCGTCCTGCCGAGTTACATGGTGCCGCGCAGGGTCACCGAGAAGGCTCGTGGCGAGCCGTAACGGGCGCTGCCGACATAGAGCCCCGAGTAATAGGTCTTGTCGAATACGTTATCGGCATGGACCGCCACCGAGAACTGCGGCGAGATGCGGTAGTTGGCCATCAGGTCGACGATCGCCAGACTGCCCTGGGTATAATACTCGCCTGTAGGCCCGGCATATTCGGTTCTGGCCTTCCCCTGCCAGCGCAGGTTGCCGCCCAGGGTCAGGCCCTCCAGCTTGCCGGAAAGGTTGTAGGCGGTGAACATCTTGAAGCTGTTCTTGGGGATCTGCGGCATCTGGCGAGCGCCGTCGCGGTCTTCTGCGCGGGCATTGGCGAAGCCGCCCGCCACGCGCCAGCCCGGCAGGATTTCGCCGTTGACCTCGACCTCGAAGCCTGAGGACTTGAGGCCCGAGACCGCGTGATATGCGGTGCTGCCGTCCGGCAGGTAGGTGATCGGATCGTCGACGAGAGCGTAGTTGTTCTGCTGCATCTTGAATACCGCAGCCGTGGCGCTCAGCTTCCCGCCGAAGAAGTCGGCCTTGAGGCCGGCTTCATATGTATTGCCCTCCAGAGGGGCGATCAGGTCGCCATCGGCCGTGCGATAGGTCTGCGGCTTGAACACGCTGGCGTAACTGACATAGGCAGAGATGGTCTTGTTGAAGTCCAGCACGGCGCCGGCGTAAGGCGTAAATACGCCCTTGTTGTTCGTGCCCGCAGTCCAGGTGCGGTTACCGGAGGCGTCATCGGCAAAGCTGTCCTGCTTCCACCAGGTGAAGCGCCCGCCGACGATGATCGAGAGTGGTGCGATCGGCTTGAGCCGTGCCACGCCCGCTGCCGCGCTGGTGCGCACACGGTTGCCTGCAGCGTCTCCGCTCGTGGTGAGGTCGGGCTTGGGCACGTCGCCGTCGGCGAACAGGTCGAAGGCGTTGATCGACGAGTTCGCGTAGTCGCTGCCGCTCCACCAGCCTGAGTAGGGCGTCTGGTCGTCGTCGAACTGGGTGTGACTGACGGTGAGCGCGACGTGCTGCTCCTGCCCCAGCGCCTCGAAGCTGCCGCGCAGGTTCGCATAGACCGCGTTGAGGGTGAGGTCCGATGCCCAGCGTGTCGAGTACAGTGTGCCGCCGAGGCCGGTGTCTTTGTCGATCGCGCTGCCGAAGAAGTAGCCGATCGTCTCGTCGTAGGAGCCGGACTTGTGTTCGCCGTCGATCTGCAATTCCCAGTTCTCGCCGAGATCCTGCTTGAGCGAGGCGAAGACGTTGACGCTTTTGCGTTGGAAGTGCGACCACTTGGCGCCGCCGTTCGTCGACCGCGCGAAGTCGGTCGTGGTGCCATCGGTATAGAACAGCGGCAGGCCCCCGCGGGACGCGCCCGCGTTGGTGAAGTTCTGGTACTCGATGCCGGCGGTGAGCAGGGTTCCCGGCGTAAGGTCCGCCTCGACCACGCCGTAGAGCGCCTGGCGCTTGACGTGCTCGCGGTCGATGAAAGTATCATTGTCCTGCCACGCCCCGGCGACCCGGGCGCGCACTTTGCCGTCGGAGGTGAGCGGCGTGCTCAGGTCGGCCTCGAGACGATACATGTCCCACGACCCCAGGGTGGCGGCGGCAGTGGCGCGCATCTCGGCGAGGGGGCGCTTGCGAATCATGTTGATTGCGGCTGAAGGCTCGCCGGTGCCGGTCATCATGCCAGCCGAGCCGCGCAGAACCTCGATCCGGTCGTAGGCGATCATATCGGCGGTGTCTTCGGTGAAGCCGTAGAGCCCGGTCGGACGCGCGACGCCGTCGACCAGGTAGTTCTCCACCGCAAAACCGCGCGCGGTATAGTTCGTGCCGTCGGTGCCGAGAGCGCTGGAGCGGTTCGACTGGATTCCGACGATCTGCTCCATCACCTCGGAAATGTCGTAGACGCCCTGTTCCTGCATGCGCACGCCGTCGAATACAGTGACCGACTGCGGGGTCTCACGCGAGGAAAGGCTCAGTCCATTTGTCTCTGTCTGCCCTGTGACGACGATGGAGTCGGGATCGGGGTCTTCAGCCGCGTCCTCGGCATGGGCCGAAGTCGTGCTCAGCAACCCGATCGCGAGGATGGACGCGACTGAATGGAAAGTGCGGATAGTATTTCTAACGGACATGCTGCGGCCTCCCCTGTTCGAAATGCGCCGATGGGAATCACCCTCAGAACGCGGGGCGGGCCATTAATGCGAATGATTTGCAAGCGCAATAGTGTGGAAACAATTATGTTGCCGGTCTAGTGAGAATGGCTCAATTGCGTCGGACCTTATTGCAAGTCGGTCGCAATAGTGTAGATGCGGCGCAATGTCGGCCTCGATCATCACGATGGCAGCCGTGTCCGGATTCGCCGCGAAACCGGATGGCGTCCCTGCGTCCGAACGGCCCCGAAGCGCTTATCGTTTCGGTGGACGGCCAATGCGCGTGGTCGCTGTGGGGGCGACTTTGGTGGTGCACCTGGCGGTCGGAGCAGTTGTTGCGCTTGGCTGGCCCCGGACCGAAAAGGCGCAAGGTGCAACGCACCTTACCAGCGTGATCATCCTGCCGCGTCCGGCTGACGAACCGCGCCGCCGCCCGGATCCGGGAAATCACGCCGAGCAGGCGAGGTCCGAGCCTCTGCCCACATCAAGCAGTCCGCCGCCCGCGATCCTGCTCTCGCTGCCTTCGCCCGTCGCCGCGCAGTCCCGGACGGAGGTTCCCGTTCCTGCCGATGGAGGGCGAGAGGATGTCCTTGCCGTTGCGACTCAGGCGTTCCGTCGCGCCGTCATGGAGAGGCTGGAGGCACAGCGCCGGCCATTGCCGAGCCATGCTGTCGGCGGCCTTGAAAGGACGGGTATTGTCCTGTTCCGCATTGATCGGACCGGCAGGCTTCTCGATGTTTCCGTTGAGGAATCGACAGGGCGCCCGGCGCTGGACCGCGCCGCGGTGGCCATCGTGCGCCGGGCCGCGCCGTTCCCGGTGATTCCCGATGCGCTTCCCGATGAACTGTCGATCACGCTGCCGGTGGAGTTCCTTGTTGCCGATGGCCGGAAGGCTTCCATCGGGCAGGCTCTCGCGCGATGAGCGGCGGTGACGCATCGCTCAGTGCCTATGTGCGCACGCTGGTGGGTTCCCCATCGCTGGCTGCCGATATTGTGCAGGAGACACGGGTTCGCGCGATTCCGTCGCTGCGGGAGGGCAGGGTGGAGAACGTGCGCGCCCTCCTCTACCGCGTGGCGCGCAATCTGGTGGTCGACGGCGCGCGGGACCGAAGCAAATGGTCGTCCTGGGTGCTCGATGAAGACCTCGGTCTCCTGATCGCGGACGATACGCCTTCAGCGGAGCGTGCAGCACTTGCTCGTGATCGCCTGCAGGTCGTGCTGGAACCGGTCGAGAGCCTGCCGCCACGCTGTCGCGAAGTCTTCGGACTGCGCAAGATGGATGGGCTGCGGCAGGCTGACATCGCCGAAAGGCTTGGCATTACGCGCAATGTGGCCTTCGCCGTGAAATACGGTTTCTGAGCCCGGCATGGGGAAACGGTAATATGAAGCAGGGTTTCCGCCAGTCGATGGCCTGGCTCCACACCTGGGTCGGGCTCCTGCCCGGCTGGGTTCTCTACGTGGTCTTCCTGTTCGGAACTGTTGCGTTCTTCCAGTACGAAATCAATGCCTGGATGCGCCCCGAATTGCCCTCGGAGACCCGGGTTTCACGGCGTGCGCTGGATGCTGCCGATATGCTCTTGCGCCAGCGCGGCGCCGGGGCTGAAAGCTGGACCGTCTCGCTGCCCGATCCGCGCGGCGGCAGCGGGCTTACGGTGTCCTGGCGCAAACCGGGCGAAGGGAGACGCGGAAAGAGGCGGGGGGGCGAGGAAGTTACTCTCGATCCGCTGACGGGCAGCGAACTGGCGGTGCGTGATACGCGCGGCGGGTTCTTCCTCTACCGCTTTCATTTCGACCTGCATTACATGTCGGTGATGTGGGCGCGTATGATCGTCAGCCTGGCGGCATTGGCGATGCTGGTGGCGATCCTTTCGGGAGTGGTGACGCACAAGAAGATCTTCACCGACTTCTTCCAGATGCGCTTCGGCAAAGGGCAGCGCAGCTGGCTCGACGCGCACAATGCCACCGCGGTGCTGGCGCTGCCGTTCCACGTGATGATCACCTATACCGGCCTCGTTACTTTGCTCTTTACGTTGATGCCCTGGGCGATCACCGCCAATTACCCGAGCCGCGATACCTTTTACGAAGCAGCCTTCCCGCGTGCCGAGGAGCACGAGGCCAGCGGTAATCCTGCGCGGACGGTGCCCCTGGCCATGCTGGTCGAGCGCGCGCGGGAGCGCTGGCAGGGAGGGTTGCCCGGCTATATCAGTATCGAGCATCCCGGCGACGCGGCCGCGACTGCCCAGATTTATGCGCAGCGTGGCGACTGGGGTGAAGGACGGCGCGATCCGATCTATCTCGATGCCGCGCAAGGCACGGCGCTGCCGGTTCCCGCGCGGTCTCATGGCGGCGCTCGGGCGACGCAGGAGGTGATGATCGACCTGCATACGGCATGGTTCGCCGGATATGGCCTGCGCTGGCTCTATTTCCTTTCGGGCCTCGGCGGCACGGCCATGGCTGCCACCGGTCTGGCGCTCTGGTGCGTGAAGCGGCGGACCAAGTTGCCCGATCCGGCGCGGCCGCATTTCGGCTTCCGGCTGGTCGAGCGGCTCAACATCGGTTTCATTGCGGGTGCGCCTGTAGGGATTGCGGTCTATTTCCTCGCCAATCGGTTGCTTCCGGGCACCATGCCCGACCGGGCCGAATGGGAAGTGGACAGCCTGTTTATCGCCTGGGGTGCGATCTTCGCATGGACTCTGGCGCGGCCGGCCAAGCGCGCCTGGGTCGAGGGTCTGGCGACGGCGGCCGTGCTGTTCGCGCTGGTGCCGGTGGCGAACGTGGCAATGACTTCGCGCGGGCTGGGCAGGAGTCTGTGGCGCGGTGACTGGGTCTTCATCGGTTTCGACCTGGCGATGCTGGCAGCGGCCGCCGGGTTTGCATGGACCGCTTGGAAAGTCCTGCGTCACCAGCCCAAGGCCGCTCCGGCACGTCGACAGCGTACCCGTGTGGAGGTCGCGGCATGATGATCCATCTCGCGATCTTCCTGCCCGCGCTGCTGGGGTTTGCGCTGCTGCTCATGGCGATGGCGCGTCACCAGCAGGACTGGCTCAAGCGCAAGCTGACGGCGCGCCGCTCCACGGTATTGCGCCGGGTCGGGTTCGGAGCGCTGGCGCTTGCGTTCGTCACGGCCGGTTTCGGGCTTGGCTGGGCATACGGGACCGTCGCCTGGTGCGGCTGGCTGAGCGCGGCGGCGGTGCTGGTGCTCACCGCGCAGACCAACCGAGAGCGCATACTGCGCCTGTTTTCCTGAGAGGAATGTGATGCCCAAGAACAACGCCGCGACGGGTCAGCAGATCCCCCCGTCCCCCGTCGCAGCCGCGCGCCGCCATCGATTATCGGTGGCGGCGCGCGCACTTGCGGGAACTTTGGGTGCTTACGGGCTTACGGTGGAGATCACCGTCGTGCTGTCCTTCATCCTTGTCCGTGGCGGCATGGACAGGGTGGAGGCGGTGACCGCCGCGACCCTCGGCAGCTTCGCGATCTTCGCGGCCGTCTCGATGGCGGTGTTCCATGCGCATAGCGTGGCGCGGGCGTGGCTTTGGCTGGCGGTGGCGGCAGCACCGCTGGTTCTTCTTCACTGGACGCTGGGGCCGGCCTGATGCACGCATTGACGCTGATCATCGCGGGCGCCGCCGCTGCGGTCGCTCCCGCCGAAGACACACGCCCCGGCGAGCGGCTGGGTCAGGAAGCGCCGCCTTCAGTGGTCCCCGCCGGTCCCGACCCGGTCTATCCCGCAGATTTCTACAAGCCGTTCCAGCCCCAGACTGCCCTCGACATGCTCGAGCGCACGCCCGGTTTCATTCTCAGCGAGGGTACTTCGGTGCGGGGCTTCGGCAATGCGGCGGGCAATGTGCTGATCGATGGGCAGCGACCGACGGTGAAGGGCGGCGGTATCACCGAAGTGTTGCGCCGCATTGCCGCTTCGCGAGTCGAGCGGGTGGTGCTCTTGCGCGGCACCGACGCTGCGGAGGCACAAGGGCAGACTTTGGTGGCCAATGTCGTTCTGCGCACCGACGGGAGCGGCTCGGGCAATGCCTCGCTGACGCTGACGCATACCGCCGATGGTCGTGTGTCCCCATCCGCGCGGATCAGCCATGCGCGGCGGATCGCGGGATGGCAGACCAGCATCGAGTTGTCGGGCGAACTCACTCGCTATCCCACTGACGGCATCTATCTCGATCGCGACGGCAACGGCACGCTGACGTCGACCCGGCATGAGGACATTGCCGGCAAGGCGCCGGAGTATGGTCTGGCGCTCAGCACGTCCGGCCCGGTCGCGGGCGGCACCTTGACGGTGAACCTGCGGCTCAACAAGGATGGCTATTCCTCGAAGCGGGGGATCGACATCTTCGACGGCGCGGCGGATGGCTCCCCCGATGCCCGCCGCGACATCGCCTATGACGAGAAGGGGCGCAGTGGCGAACTGGGTCTCGACTGGACCCGCCGCCTCGGATCGGGCTGGACTGCCAAACTTGTCGGCCTCGGTCGGATCGAGCGCTACTCGACCGATGAGGATTACATCGAGGCGGACTATCGCGGGCTGTCATCGCAAGTCGAGAAGCCGAGCGAGTTCGTGGCGCGGGCCACGGTAACGCGTGAGGGCGATCACCCGGTTCGCCCTGAACTGGGCGGGGAGATCGCCTACAACCGCTTGTCCAGCGCGTTGGACTATGCGGAGGACACCGGTGGCGGACTGTTCCCCATCGCGCTTGCGAATGCCGACACGCGGGTGTCCGAGATGCGCGGCGAGGCTTTCGCGAACCTGACCGTCAAGCTTGCCGGGCGCCTTAATCTGGAGGCCGGGATGGCGGTCGAGTTCTCTCGCATTCGCGTGACGGGTGAGGCGGCGCAGGAACAGAGTTTGTCCTATCTCAAGCCCTCGGCAGCGCTCGTTTGGTCGCCCTCAGGTAGCACTCAGGTGCGTTTGGGTGCCCGCAGGTCCGTCGATCAGCTGAACTTCGGGGACTTCGCCGCATCGGTGAATCAGGCTGACGGACGCCCGATCGGCGGCAACTCCGGGCTGCGTCCGGCGCGTGTGACCCGAGCGCTGCTGCGTATCGATCACCGGTGGGGCAAGGGCGGCGCGATTGCGGTCGAGGCCTATCACCAGTGGCACGAGGGACTGCTCGGCTATCTCGTGCTGGCCAGCGGCGACGAGGCGTTGGGGACTATCGGCAATGCGCGGCAATGGGGCATTTCGGCGCAGGGCACGCTACCGCTCGATAAGGTTCTGAAGGGCGCCCGCTTGACGATCGACGGCACGTGGCGGGGGTCGCGCCTGCACGATCCGGTGACAGGTCGCAGCCGAACGATGGACGACATCGCCCCGCAAAGTCTGACGGCCGAGTTCCGCCATGACGTGCCCGCGCTCAAATCCTCTTGGGGGGTTAACTGGACCGCAGCGGAATATGCGGACGTCTTCTACACTGGCGAAATGCTGCGCGCGCGGGACCATTCCGTGTGGGGTGCGTACGTCGAGACCACGGCGTTCGCCGGTTTCAAGACCACGTTGAGTGCCAAGGCGATCAACGGGCAGGACAGTTCACGCTGGCGTCGTTTTTACACGCCAAGCCGTGCAGGCGCTTTCTCCAGTAGCGAAGCGCGTAGCCAGAAGCAGGGCGCGATCGTGGCGCTGGCACTGGCCCGCGCATTCTGAAATGCAGGCGACTTCATATACTTAGTTGCTTATATGTCGCAATAGCATTAACGGCGTGTTCATGGGGGCCAATTCCGCCGTTCTCGCCAGCCTGATCATCTCAGAGCGTGCCGCCTTGCTGCGCCGCGTGGAGCGGCTAGTCGGTGATCCGGCCGATGCCGAGGAAGTCGTCCAGTCGATGTGGCTGAAGGTGCAGGCGGTCGAAGACGATCGCCCGATCCTGTCGAAGCGGGCCTATCTGTTCCGCCTCGCCCGCAACCTGGCGCTCGACTTTCGCCGTTCGCAGCAACGGCGTGGGCGGTTGACCGATGCGGTGCAGTCGGTTCTCACCGAATGCGACGATGCGCCGGGACAGGATCGCATAGTCGATTCCATGCAGGTGCTGGAGCGGGTGCGAGGCGCGGCCCTGGCTCTGCCCGAGCCGACACGCACGATCTTTCGTCTCAACCGGTTCGAGGGGGAGAGCCAGCACGCCATCGCAAAGCGGTTGGGGGTGACGACCACGACAGTCGAGAACCACATCCGCCGCGCACTTGCGGCGCTTGCCGCCGCGCGTGACGGGCGCGACCTTTCCGAGTGATTGCGCATATTCAAATATGACGGATTGGGTGTCATCGCGATTTGCGCGTCTACATATAGTCATGGGCGGAGAGAGCGAAGCGATCATGGGGATGCATGGCAGCGATAAGGCCGAGGCACGCAGCGAGCAGGCTCGCGCATGGATGGTGCGCCTCGCCTCCGGTGCCATGTCGGCAGAAGAGCTGGAGGCCCTGGACAGATGGAACGCGATCGATCCGCGTAATCGCGCGGCCTTCCTGCTCGAGCGTCAGACGTGGCAGGATCTGCACGCGATCGAGGCCTCCTTCAGTAGTGCGCAGCCTCTCTTGTCGGCCAATAGCCGCCGCTGGCCGTCTCTGTTACTCCCTGCCGCAGTTGCTGCGGCGTTGGCGTGGTTCGCGGTTCCTGCAGCATGGCTCTGGATACAGGCCGATGTCGTCAGCGCTACGGGCGAAATCCGCGAAATCGCTCTCGAAGACGGATCGCGAGCGGTCCTCGACAGCGACAGCGCAATTGCGATCGATTATCGCTCCGGGGAGCGCACGGTCCGTCTTCTCAAGGGGCGGGCGTGGTTCGCGGTCCGTCATGGGGATGCACGGCCGTTTCGCGTCGCCGCTGCCGATGGCGTGGTGCGCGACGTCGGCACGGCCTTCGAAGTGGACGACACCGCGCTACATACCCGCGTCGGCGTGACGGAGGGCGTGATTGAACTCGAAGCGCTCGGCGGTCGACTTGTCCATGCGAGCGAACGGGCCGAGTTCGCCGATGGTGGTCACGTAAAGGTTCTCCCGCCGCTGCCGGTCGATCAGATCGGTACCTGGCGCAGAGGTGAACTGCTGCTGCGAGAGGTTCCGCTGGACGCGGCTATCCGTGCGGTCGCGCGTTACCGGGCCGCGCCGGTACTCATGCTTGGCGACTTTTCAGGCGAGCGTCCAATTAGTGCCGGTTTCCGTACCGACCGGCCGGACGAGGCCCTGGATACCCTCGCAGCGATGCGCGGACTGGAACGTGCCCGCCTGCCCGGCGGCATTCTGTTGCTGCGGCCTCGCGCGCACTGATTTCATCTCCCGCGGTACATTTTTTTCCTTCGCGGTTTGGGTGCGCCCCCTGTCCGAACGTCAATGCCATGAACAGATATTGCGACTTGGTTGCAATATTGGCCCATCTGGGCGGTTGCGACATTTCGGACGACGGGGGATTACATGAATTCGGTTTCGACACGCCTTGTGCTGGGGTTGCTGACCAGTGCTGCTTTGCCGTTGGGCGCCGCGCTGCCACAGGTCGCGGCTGCGCAGGATGCGGGCGAGCGGTCCTATGACATTCCGTCGCAATCGCTGGAAGACGCGCTGGTCGTCTGGATGCGCCAGTCGGGTATGCAGGTCGGCTATGAACCCGGCGACGTGGCTGGGCGTATCTCCGCGATGGTGTCGGGGCGCCATGCTGCGGGCACGGCGCTTTCGGGGCTGCTTACGGGTTCCGGGCTGACCTATCGTGCGACAGGCGCTGGATCGGTGCGGCTCACCCGCGCGCCTCAAGTCGACGGGGCATCGGCGGGCACGGTGCTGGGGCCGGTGCGCGTTCAGGGAGAGGGTACCCGCCGATCCGGCGGAGATGCGGTGGAAACCGCGACGGGGCCAGTGCCGGGTTATCGCGCGACCCTTAGTGCGACGGCGACCCGCACCGACAGCGCCATTCGCGATGTGCCGCAGTCGATCCAGATCGTTCCGCGTGCCGTGATCGAGGATCAGGCCGCCGTACGCCTGACCGACGTGATCCAGAACGTCTCCAGCGTGCAACTGAACGGTACGGCCGGCAACCGCGCCGAAACTTACAGTATTCGTGGCTTCGTCAGCGCGCGCTATGCGATCAACGGCTTCCCTCTAACCAGTGGGATGGACCGACCTGAGGCCTTTTTCGACCTCGCCAATGTCGAGCGGGTGGAGGTACTTAAGGGGCCGGCGTCGGTCATGGTCGGTCTCAGTGAGCCGGGCGGCGTCATCAACATCGTCACGCGTGCGCCCGCCAGGGAGTTCCACTTCGACGGCAGCTTCCAGGGAGGCAGCTTTGACTTCTACCGGGGCGAAATCTCGGTGACGGGCCCTCTCAACGCCTCGGGTACGCTCACCGCCCGTGCCACGGGCGCGATCCAGACGACCGACGGATTTCGTGACGGTGCACGCAAGAGTGAGCGCAGCTTCGCCGCCGCAGCGTTGCGCTGGCAACCAGATGCCCTGACGCAGGTCGATCTGACGGCGGACTACGTCGATCAGAAAGTCCCGTTCGACCGGGGCCTGATCGCCGACGCGGACGGCAACTACGTCCACGATGCCAGTACCTATTATGGAGAGCGCTGGTCGAATACCGGGGCGGAAAAGCTCGTGCTCGGCCTAGCGGCGCAGCGGCAGGTGACGCCCTGGCTCATGTTGCGCTTTACCGGGCGTCACACCGATGCACTGGTGCAAGATCACAATGCGGTGGACCTGCAAGGCATCTCCAATGCAACAGTGCGTCGCCGGATCACCAACCGGACCGAGGATTCGAAAGATCTGACCATGCGTTTTGAGGCACTGGGGGATGCCTTCACCGGCCGCCTGGAGCATCGCATCATGGCCGGTGTCGAGCACAATCGGGGCGACTTCGCATTCTGGTCCGCGCGGGCCAATATCAGCGCGATCGACATGGTCGAGCCGATCCACGATGTTACACCGGTACCCGTGGCGACAGTGAACAATGTCTACGATTACGAGGCCCGCACATGGGGGTTCTACCTGCAGGACCAGATCGCGCTGGGCGAGAAGTGGAAGGCGTTGGCCGGCATGCGCTACGATCGGGCCCGCTCGTACACCTGGGATCGCCTGAGCGGGGACGAGACGCCGACCCGCGACAATGCCCTGACCTTCCGCACGGGTCTGGTTTATCAGCCGACCACGTCAGTTTCGCTCTATGCCAGCTATACCCAAAGCTTCCAGCCCCAGCAGGGCCAGTTGGTAGACGGCACTCCCCTCGATCCGGAAGAGGGGGAACAGTGCGAGGCGGGCATGAAGCTCGACCTGTTCGATCGTCTTTCGATCACGGCGGCGGCGTTCCAGATTACCAAGCGCAACGTCGCAACAGAAGATCTGGACAACCCCGACTTCTCCATCCTCACCGGTGAGCAGCGGGTACGGGGCCTGGAGATCGACGTGACCGGAGAAATCCTGCCGGGCTGGAACGTCATTGCCAACGCCAGCCATCTCGATGCTGAGATCACCCGCGACAACACTTTCGCTGTCGGCAATCGCCTGAATGGGGTGCCTGCCTTCAGCGGACGGTTCTGGACCAGCTACAGCTTCTCGGACGGAGCGCTGAAGGGCCTGTCGCTTGGCGGCGGTGTGCGTGTTGTGAGCAAGCGTGAAGTCGATCTCGAGAACCGCTTCACCATCGCCGGTTACCACACTTTCGATGCATCCTTGCGTTATGCCTTCGATGAGCACTGGGAAGTCTCGGTCAATGCCGAGAACCTTGCGGATCGCTTCTTCGTGGAAGCAGTACAGGGCGACAACAACCTCTATCCGGGCACTCCGCGTCGCATCGTCGGCAGTCTGCGCGCGCGGTTCTGACGCGATGCTGATGAATACCCGGACAGACTTTGAGACTTACGCGGTAGGAGCGGGCTATCAACCCAACCATCGTCGCGGCTTCGCGCTGCTGCTGACCGCGCTGGTCTTCTGTTTGCCAGTGGTGCTCATTGGTCTGCTCAGTTGGCATGCGGTGGCCGAGCGTGCCCCCGCAGTGCCGAACATCACCGCCTTCGATATCGCCACCCCGGCTCCGCCTCAGGAGGTTTCGGCACGGGATGAGCCCGAGACTTTGTCGGAGCCGGTGCCGGTGGTAATGTCCCAGCCGTCGCCGCCGGCTCCCGATGTTCTCCTTATCGAGCCCAGCTTTTCGGCGCCCGCAACCACCGCAGCCACAACCGAGCATACGGCTGCCCCGGTTCCCGTGCCGCAGGCTCCACCTCTACCGAAACGGCGCCCGAGCGGGGGCGAGCAGGGTACGGATAACTGGCACGCGCGGGTACTAGGGCGTCTCAATGCGTTGAAGACTTACCCGGCTTCGGCGCGGGCGCGTCGCCAGCGGGGCACCACGCTCGTAGGTTTTGCGTTGGACCGCAAAGGGCAGGTGCTCAGCGTTACCCTGCACAAGACCTCCGGCTTTGCTCTGCTGGACCGGGAGGCGCTGGCTTTGCCCAGGCGGACTTCACCTCTGCCGCCACCGCCGGACGATGTGGCGGGTGACAGGATCGAACTGGTGGTGCCGGTGGAATTCTATTTCTGAGCGTCAGTTTCCGAGCGATTTCAGAGTCAGGAATCGCTCGGAAACTGACTCCACTTTAATATTCGAATGAAGCGGCATTGCCCTGCTTCTCGTCCAGCGCCTTCGCCGTTGCGATGGCGAGGTCGACATCCTGCTTCGACATGCCCTCGAACCATTGCGCATCTCGACGCTTTGTTCGTGGCCATTGTTCGTCCAGCGTGGCCGCATCGTATAGTCGTCCGTTCTGCATCACCATAACCAGCGACCGAGTGTTGCGGATGTCCGCCAACGGATCGCGATCCATGACGAGCAGATCGGCCAGCTTGCCCGGCTCTATCGAACCGAGGTCGAGTGCGCGCCCGATGACTTCGGCGGAGCCGATCGTCGCCGCGCGCAGTATATGCATCGGGTTTGCCCCGCCACTGGCCATGGCTTCCAGTTCCCAGTGATAGGACAGGCCTTGAACGATGCCGTGTGCGCCTACGCCGAGCAGACCACCGCCAAGGCCAAGATCGCTTGCCTGCTTTGCGAAGCGGCTGAAGCCTTGACCGTCCGGGCGGTTCCATTGTGCCGCGTCCCGTTTGGATGCGAAGGCGAATTCAGGCACGAAGCGGCTCAGCTTTGCGTCGAAGTCGGGTTGATGGCCTGCCACCATGGAGCCCAGTGGCCCCGGCGCGCCGTAGAGCACCAGCATCGTGGGCACTGTCGAGATGCGTGTGCGCACCAGCATCTGAATCATGTCGTCGTGGATCGGCGCGATCGGTAAGCTATGCTCGTTTCCGGCATACCCGTCGAGCATCTGCGTCAGGTCGAGCCTGTAGTCGCTTGCGCCTTCGGTGGTCGGCATCAGGCCGAGTTCCCGCGCTCCTTCGATAAGATGGCGCCGCTGTATTCGGTCGCCGACCATGTACTGCTTTATGTTGGGCGTGCGGTAGTAATCCGAATAGCGGCTGAGCGTGGCGATGGCATCTTCGCGACTGTTCATCGGGCTGGTGCGGAATATACCTTCACCGGTAGAGAACGCGCGCTGGCCGATCATCAAGCCGGCATCGATCATGTCGGCATAACCGAACACGTCAGGGTCGAAGCTCTGCACGTCCAGTCCCGAGGTTACTCCATAAGCCAGGTTGGCAGAGAAATCCCAGTGCCCGATGTCGAGAATCCGACGCCGGGTTTCGAACCAGTGGGCGTGAGCATCGATGAAGCCGGGAATGATGAACTTGCCGGAGACGTCGCGTACTTGTGTGCCCTTCGGCAGCTTCACGCTACCGCGCGGACCGATCGCGGCGATACGGTTGTCCTTTATGAGCAGGTCGGCGTCATGGATGACCTCGTCCTCTTTCATCGTTGCGACGTGGGCGCCGCGGAGCAGAAGGCTGCCTTTGGGCATGTCGCGCGGCAGGACTACGTCCATTGTCTTCGATCGCGCGCGCCGCTCGGTCGCGGCGGGGGAGTCACTTCCGATGGCCGAAAGCGCAAGGTCGCGTACAGTGGATCCCACGGACCACAGTACCGAATGCATGTCCGGACTCCAGTCCATGAAATCCGCACCGACAGCGGTGATCCGCTTCGCGTTCGAAGTCGGGTCGCTGATAGTCAATATCGGAGGCTTACCGTCCTTTGTTTCCGGCACCGGCACCAGATAGAGTTGCGAGGCATAGCGGGTCAGCACAGTCTTGCCGTCCGCACTTAATTGCGCGTTTTTCAACGGAGCGGGCGTGTCAAAGTACTGGCTGTCGGGCCGCGCAACGATGCGAACGATCTGGCGGCTCTCATGTCCACTCGTCGAATGTGAGAATATCCATCCATCCGAATAGTAGCGCACCCGGCTTGGATCGGCATCGCGACGCAGATCAATTGCGGCACCGACCTCGCCCAACTGGATCGCCGCGCCGCCATCGACCGGCAAGCGGACAAGGTTGAGCGGCATCGGACCGAGGCTCTCGGCGGAGCGATAGAGCCGATCGTGCTGACTGGCTGAGAACGTCACGATCTCGTGCCCGCCGGCAAGGAACAATGGCTCTGAGTAGTAGGCTGCCTGAGTGGTGATTTGACGGGCGGCGCCATTGCCGTCGGCGGGGGCGACCCACACGTGCCCGGCGTGCTTGGCGGTCCAGGTCACGTAAGTGACGAACCGACCGTCGTCGGACCAACTCGGCTGCCAGGCCACTCCCGGAAGGTTGAGTGAGCGGGGCTTCGCATCCTTGCGGTTTTCGGCGACATAGATTCGCCCCATCGCACCGAAAACCACCCGTTTGCCATCTGGTGAGAGACGCGGCGTCTGGATCACACGGACATGGACCGGACCGGTATCGACGCGATGCTGGCGACGCAGATCGGGCCCCATCTCGTGCCGGACATGAGCCGTGAAGGGAATGTCACTCAGCGTCCCGCTGACGACGTCCAACTTCTTGATGCCACCGCGCAGACCTAGGTAGATCGCTTTGTCATCGCCTGAGAATACCATGCGCGGCAGCAGGTCAACGTAATACCCACCCGACTGCCCATCCGGATCGAGCGGGCCATAAAGTAAACGGTCGCTGCCATCCTGCAGGCCTCGCAGGCGCAACACGGTCCGCTCGTTCTCGGTCGTTGCATAGGCCAGCCAGCGTCCGTCGTGCGATAGCAACGGTCGCATCGCGCCACCGGGCGTGGTCATTATCGGCTGCTGCTTGCGCGTGGCAAGGTCGAGCCGCGCGATCGTCCAGTGTGGCAGCGGCCCGCTGCTCCAGGTCGATCCCGCCTTGGTGGCGAAGTAGAGGCTCTTGCCATCCGGAGAGGCCACCACGCCCATGGCATTGCGACGTTGCGGATGGGGATCGTCGCCATTCGGTTGCGCTTTGACGAGCACTTCGGGCTTGCCGCTCTCTAAGTCGAACGACCACAGTTCGAAGGCTAATACGCCCCAGATCATGCGTGAAACGTAAAGGGTCGTGCCATCGGGCGACCAGGCGGGTGAGCTATAGTGTGGCGCACCGCTATCTTCCGAGGAAATACGGCGGGCGTTGGTGCCATCGGCGTTGGCTACCCACAAATTATCGCGGCCATCACGGTCGCTGATGAAAGCGATGTGGCGACCATCGGGCGAAAACACTGGTTGGGTATCGAAAGCCTCTCCGGTCATTACCGGCTTCGCGCTGCCGCCGTTTGCTGGCAGGGCGTAGATGTCGCCGAGCAAGTCGAACAGGATCGTCTTGCCGTCCGGTGCCAGGTCGAGTGCAGGCCAAGTGACTTCGCGGGTGTCGTACTCTATTACGCGGCCGGTCAGCGAGGGCAGGTCTTTGGCTTGCGCGCCACCGGTGGCCAGCATTGCCATGCAACTCAATATTGCCGAACCCGCCAGCCACTTGCCCATGCCTCACTCCTTTCATAATCCGCCTTGTCGATCGGCTTGCCGGGCCATCCGCAAAACATCCAGTTTTCCTTGCTTGAGGGGACCACTCAGTTGCAGCTTCTTTCATTGGCCCCGTCCCTCTCCGAAAACTGGAGGATGGCGGGAGGACATTGCTCGAGCATAGAGGCAGGATAGTCCAGAATTCGCGACCGGAGGCGCGTCATGTCCTTGATCCTCAATCGCCGAACCTTGCTTGCAGGCGGGTTCGCTACCGGCACCGCAGCGATGCTGTGCGGCCCGGCTTTCGCTGCGGAGCGCGTGCTGGATGTTGCGCTTGTCAACGCCCGGGTCTGGACGGGCGTACGTGGAGGATACACGGATGCGATAGGCATCGCAGGCAACCGCATCGCAGCGGTGGGGGCGCCGGCGGTCAAGGCGGCGACGTCGCGCCGCACCCGCATCATCGATCTTCAGGGCGCCTTCGCGATGCCCGCATTTACCGATTCCCACACACACTTCCTTCGTGGTGCAGCAGATTTATCCAAGCCGGTGCTGCTCGATGCGAAAAGCCGCGAGGACTTCGTCGCCCGGATCGCGGTAGCTGCGCGCGCATTGCGCAAGGGCGAATGGTTGCTCGGCGGCCCTTGGGATGAACAGCGCATCGGTGGCCAACTTCCTCGTAAGGAGTGGGTCGATGCGGTTACGCCGGACACCCCGGTGGCTATCCCCCGTACAGATTTGCACTCGCTGTTCCTGAACTCGGTTGCGCTCAGGCTGGTCGGCATTGATCGCAATACGCCCGACGTTGAGGGTGGTGTGATCGAGCGCGACGAAAAGGGCGAGCCGACCGGCGTGCTAAAGGACAACGCCCGCCTGCGGGCGCTGCAACGCATTCCCACTCCCACGCCGGAACAGGCCGAGCGTACCTTGCGTGAGGGCATTTCCCACGCTCTCAGCAAAGGTGTGGCGCAGGTGCATAATACTGAGGTTGACTGGTCGGTCCAGAATGCGCTCCTGAACTTACGGGCCGGCGGGGTGGCGGAGACGGACCTGCGGTTCTATTCTTTCGTGCCTATCGCAGACTGGGAGCGCATGGCGAAGTTCGTGCGCGATCACGGAAGCGGTGATGACTGGGTTCACTGGGGCGCGATCAAGTGCGTGTCCGATGGTTCGCTCGGCGCACGCACTGCGCGGTTCCATCAGGAATACGCCGACGCGCCCGGCCAGCATGGGGTCTGGACCACGCCGGTCGATAAGATGAGCGAATGGATTCCCGAGGTCGATGCCGCAGGAATGCAATTGGCCGTTCACGCTATCGGTGACGAGGCCAACGATGTGGTGCTCGACATCATGGCTGCGACGGAGAAGCGCAACGGGCCGCGCGATCGTCGTTTCCGCATCGAGCATGCCCAGCATCTCAGTGCCGGTGCCATCGCACGGATGAAAGCTCAGGGCGTGATCGCATCGGTTCAGCCTTACCATGCGATCGACGACGGGCGTTGGGCGGTGAAGCGCATCGGTGAGGAGCGCCTGGAGCGGACTTACGCCTTCAAGTCCTTCCTTGATGCCGGGGTGCCGATGTGTTTCGGCTCCGACTGGCCGGTGGCGCCGATCGATCCGATGACCGGCATTGACGCAGCCGTGCGACGGGAAACCATCGACGGCCTTAACCCGCAAGGCTGGCATCCCGAGCAGCGCGTCGGTGTGGAGGACGCCCTGCTGGCCTATACTGCCGGGGCTGCCTATGCGAGCTTTCGCGATGACCGGCAGGGTCGTATTGCGCCGGGATATCTGGCGGACATCACTGTACTCGATAACGATCTTCTGAGTGCGCAGCAGGGCAGCTATCTGGGCACGAAAGTGCTGCGAACGTTCGTTGATGGCAAACAGCGCTACGCTGCCTGACGCGCCGTTTCCATTCACATGACCATCGACCGGAAAGACCATACGATGACAGACACAACCGGGGCAGCGCGCGGGATCGATCGCAGGACGGTGCTCGCGGCTGCGCCAGCGGCACTGGCGGTGCATACAGCGAGCGCGCTGGCCTCGTCGCCTTCGAGCGACATCGTGATGATGACGGCAAAGGATATGTCCGCCGCGATCCGCCGTCGCGACTTGTCCAGCCGAGAAGTCATGACCGCGCATCTGGCGCAGATCGATCGGCTCAATCCGCGTTTCAACGCCGTGGTATCGCGCGTAGACGGCGACCTGCTCCTCCGCCAGGCGGCCGTCATGGACGAAGATGCCGCCGCCGGGCGCTTCCGCGGACCACTCCACGGCTTCCCTCACGCCGTCAAGGATACTGCGCCGGTCAAGGGAATTCGCAGTACGCAGGGATCACCTATCCTACGCGACAACGTCCCGAACGCTGACAGCCTCGTAGTCGCGCGGATGCGGCAGGCCGGGGCGATATTCATCGGCAAGACCAACGTTCCCGAGTTCGCGCTTGGTTCGCATAGCTTCAATCCCGTGTTCGGGACGACGCACAATGCTTATGCCTACGGGCGAGCAGCGGGTGGCAGCACCGGTGGCGGTGCGGTGGCACTGGCGCTCCGTATGGTGCCGCTGGCGGACGGCAGCGATTTCGGCGGATCGCTGCGCAACCCGCCTGGCTGGAATAATGTTTTCGGTTTGCGTCCTTCGTTCGGCAGGGTGCCCTCGGTGCCCAACAGCGATATGTTCTGGCAGAACTTTGCCACCTCTGGTCCGCTAGGGCGCACGGTTGAAGATCTTGCCATGTTGCTGTCGGTGCAGGCAGGCGGGGATGAGCGCTCGCCATTTTCGCTGAAGGACGATGCGGCAGTTTTTTCCGGGACCCTGCAGCGTGATTGGAACGGCGGCCGTATCGGCTGGTTGGTTGACCTCGGAGGCGCGCTGCCGATGGAGGCCGGCGTGCTCGATACTTGCGCAAAGGCGCTCAAGGCCTTCGAGGCGATCGGAATGAAGGTCGAGGAAGCTACTCTGTCCGAGCCTGCTGACGCCATGTGGCGTACGGCGGTGGCGTTGAGGCATTGGTCAGTCGGCGCAGATCTGCAGGCATTCTACGACGATCCCGCCAAACGCGCGATGATGAAGCCTGAAGCCGTCTGGGAAGTTGAAGGCGGAATGAAGCTGACTGCTCCGCAGCTCGCGAAAGCATCTGAAGGTCGCAGCAGAATCTATCAGGCGTTTCGTTCTGCGTTCGAGCGGTATGATTTTCTCGTCTTGCCCACCGCGCAGGTGTTCCCGTTTGAAGTCGCCCAGCGCTGGCCGCGAGAGATCGCCGGTGTGTCGATGGGCAGCTATCATCGATGGATGGAGGTGACGTTACCGGCGACGATGGCAGGATTGCCTGTTCTCGCCGCACCTGCCGGGTTTGGAGGTGCACACAAGCTGCCCATCGGGATACAAATCATCGGGCGTCGTCACGACGATCTTGGTGTTCTGCAAGTCGGGCATAGTTATTATCAGGCTTCACCCGGGATCGCGACCAGCGTGCCCAGTGCATTGTCCGCGGCAAGGTGACGAGTGGAACCAGCGGTGGGCATAACCATTATCCGTGGATGGACGCTCTCGGGCAGGAGCGACTATCGGCGGGCGATGAGTATCATCGCTACCATCATGAATTCGACCACGGGCCAGCCGATCCAGAAAATGACGTTCGAGCGCATGCCCAAGCCTTGGGTGACACTGCATCTGGCGAATGGGGAGCAGGTTACTGCCGACCGTGTCCATGTTGGTAAGCCGGCTCCGGGTAAGTTCATTGCACCTGTCGAGGTGTGGGTGACACCCAAGGCGTGATCGAATCGTTGAATACCGAATGGCGCGCCGCGCCGTCGGTATTCGGATAGCCTGCAGGACGAGGCATTCGTCCTGACCTCCCTCAGTTCGCCGGACTGCGTGATATCCGGCCAGCAGTTTGGCGCAATGCTCTGCCATCGCGCCGGATCGGGCATCGAGACTTGTTTCTGCCCGATCCAGGCCAGTGCTTCCGACTGGGCCACGCGGCGCCGTCGATTGCGGCGCGTTTCTCTCCTCATCCGAACTTCGTTTTGCGCGTTGGCGCAGCCTGCGATTGCACTGGAAAGCCGAAAAATCGGCGCGCCTGTTCGCCTGGTAGGCAATATCAACGAGAATATGGACCACTCTCCGGCGTCCAATCACCATTAAATACATAAACATTCAGGATAACTGAAGACATAGATAAGTTTTTTAAGATAAAAAATTTATCTATCACTGGGGATAAGCAAAGAAAGATCGGAAACTTTATATGGTTTTCGGTCCCTTTTGATTTCACTTTATTTGAGATGAGGGACTTATGCTGGCTCAGGTAAACAAGGAAAATCTCATTTGCGCATGCTCTTATGCGGCGCTCTTCATTGGATGTTCGACGCCGCTTCTTCCGCAGGTTGCCATGGCGCAGACGACGGCCGAGAGCAGCGGTTCGGGCAACGATATCGTCGTCACCGCCCGCCGCCGCGAGGAGAAGATTCTTGAGGCGCCGCTGGCGATCACGGCAATGACGAGCGAGGCGCTGGATGAGCGCGGGATCAAGAGCCTGCAGGATCTCGGCAGCTTCGTGCCGGGCATGAACATCGTCGGTCAGGCCACGGGCGGCGGCGCGCGTGCGGACCGTTCGTTCGTAGGTGTCATCCTGCGCGGCATGCAGCCGTCGACGTCGGCGGCTCAGACCGTATCGATGTTCATCGACGGCGTGCCGGTAACGCAGGCAACGGCGCTGCAGACGATCGCAAACCCGGCCCGTATCGAAGTGATCAAGGGGCCGCAGTCGGCGACGTTCGGCCGCCAGACCTTCGCGGGCGCGATCAATATCGTCACCAAGGACCCCAGCGAGACGATGTCGGGCAGCCTCAGCGGCATGGCCGGCACCCGTGCCAACTACGACGTGTCGGGGGAACTGAGCGGTCCAATCTTCGGGGAGGTGCTCGGTTTCCGCGCCACCGCGCGGGCCATGGGCAAGCACGGCTCCTACAAGAACGCCAGCAACCCGAGCGATACGCTGGGTGACCAGTCCTCGAAGTCGGGCACTCTGGAACTGACCTTCAAGCCTGCCGGCAACCTGACGATCAAGGGCTTCGGCCTCTATTCGCAGATGAAGGACGGGCCGCCGGCCAACGGCTTCATCAGTGCCTACGCCCTGCGCGATCCCAACGGCAACCTCGTGCGCGCAGATCAGTCGAACTGCAACGTAACTGGGTCGAGCGGCATCACCACGCGCTGGTTCTGCGGCGTCGCGCCGGGCCTGTCGGCGCTCAGCCCTTCGGCGAACACCGCCAATACCGCCACCGTCACCAACTTCCTGAACGACAAGAGCGGCCGCCTCGTCGATAATGACCTCAGCGGATACGGCCTCGTCAACGACTACTATCACCTGCATCTCGACGTGAACTGGGATATCGGCGACAGTGGATTCTCGGTCCGCTCGCTGACCGGCTGGAACCACGAAGCCAAGAACGAGCTGGGCGACCTCGACAACTTCAACGGCGAGGCATTCACTGGCACCGGGTCGCTCTACAAGGACGGTTACTATAACTTCATGTTCCTGATCGAAGCGCTCAGCCGCGACTTCTCGCAGGAAGTGCGGGTCAGCTACGACAACGGCGGAGCGCTGCAGGCCTCGTTCGGCGGTAACTATCTGAATGCCCGCCAGCATGGCTCGAACGGCAGCCCCAACCTGATCGGCGCGCGCCGCAACGGTGCGACCGGCTCTGAGACTTACGGCATCTTCGCCAACCTCAGCTACAACTTCACGCCGGAGTTCTCGCTGGCGCTCGACGGGCGTTACCAGATCGACAAGCTCTATGCCGAGGCGGGCCAGGGCGGCGTCACCTCCACCGGCGCGACGATCCCCGCCGGGTTCTACGACGAGGGAGCGAAGATCGCGGGCAAGAGCTACAAGAACTTCCTGCCGCGCGTCATCGCCAAGTACGACTTCGGCGACAACATGGTCTATGCGTCCTACTCCAAGGGCGTGAACCCGGGCGCATTCAACACGCTGTTCATCACCTCTATCCCCGCCGTCGTCGCCGAGGCCGAGAAGCTGGGGTACGGCATCGAAGTCGCTCCGGAAAAGATCACCAACTACGAGATCGGCGCCAAGGGCCAGCTCTTCGGCACCATGGTCACGTATGACCTTGCGGCGTTCTGGGCCGACTGGACCAACCAGATCCAGTCGCAGTCGACGACCATCTACACGGATCCCGATGGCGCGGGCGTTCGTCCGTTCCAGGTGACCGGCTCCACGAACACCGGCAAGGTCCGCGTGAAAGGCATCGAGGCGAACGTCTCGACCCGCCTCTCTTCGGCCGTCACGGTGGACCTTACCGGCGCCTATATCGACAGCCAGGTGCTGGCGGCCAACAACAGCGGCGTCACGGCCCTTACCGGCATGACCGACTTCCGCGGCAAGCAGAGCCCGTTCAACTCCAAGTGGTCGGGCACCGCCGCGCTGAACTACAGTGCGCCTATCTCCGACGCGCTCGACGGGTTCGCCCGCCTCGATTTCGTCTACAAGTCCGGCAGTTACAGCGACGTGTCGAACCTCGTGCGATCGCCCGATCTGACGCAGGTGAACCTGCGCGCCGGTATCGGTAATGACACGTACCGCGTCGAGGCCTTCATCACGAACCTGTTCAACGACAAGGCCTACTACAACATCTCGAACAACACGCTGATCCAGCCGACCACGACCTCGCCCAACTCGGCGGTGTCGGGCGGCCTTGTGGCGCAGCTTCGCGAGCTGCGTACCGTCGGCATCCGCGGAACCTTCAACTTCTGACAGATCCCATGACTGCACCCGGACCGCTGCGGCGGTCCGGGTGACGTTTTCATGAAAGTGCGTTCCAGATGCCGATCGAGATTACCGGGATCATGTCCCACCACTTGTCCAACGAAGACATGGTGCTGCCGCCCAGGGTGTTCGACAAGGCGATGCTGCGCGCCCATGCGCAGGCGCACGAGCAGGCGGGCTTCGACCGTGTGCTGATCGCGCAGAGTTCCTACTGGCCCGATTCCATGCCGGTCGCCGCCTATATGGCCGGTGTGACCGAGCGGCTGGGCTTTATGGTCGCGCACCGGCCCGGCTTCGTTTCTCCGACGATGGCCGCGCGCCAGTTTGCTACGCTCGATCACCTCAGCGAAGGGCGCGCCGCGATTCACATCATCACCGCTGCCAATGACCGCGAGACCCAGTGCGACGGCGACTTCCTGACCAAGGAGGAACGCTACCACCGCAGCCGCGAATTCGTCGAGGTGCTGCGTCGGATGTGGGCGGCCAAGGCGTCGGTCTCGCACGAGGGGCGGTTCTACAAATTCAACGAATCCCTGCCGGAGATTGGACCTTACGAACGCTCGGCGATTCCGGTCTACTGGGCGGGGGGCTCACCGCTCTCGATCCGCTATGCTGGCGAATGTGCCGATACTTATGCGGTCGGCATGGAATCGCTTGCCGATACCGGGGCGATCATCGCGCGCATCAGGGCTTCCGCCGAAGAGGCCGGGCGCGATATCGCGGTACAGGGCACCGTGCGCTACATCCTCGGCGGGACCGAGGGCGAGGCGTGGGACAACGCGCGCGAAATCCTGCGCAAGTTCATCGCCAATGGCGAGGAACGCCTAAAGCTCACCGGCAACAGCTGGTTCCAGCCCGGTGGACGCAGCGAAAAGGCGTTCTCCAACGCTGCGGGAATCTCCAACGAGGACCGCTTCGGGGCACTGACGGGCTCGGACTCCGTGCTCGACGAAAGGCTGTGGATCGGGCCGCAGCGGCAGGGCATCCCAATGGCGCCGTCGCTGGTGGGCACGCCGGAGCAGATAACCGCGGCCATCATGCGCTATTACGACCTCGGCATGACCGGAGTGCTGTTCCGGGGGTTCGACCTTTACGAAGATGCGCTGCGGGCCGGGGACGAACTGATCCCGCGCCTCAAGATCGCCGCGCTGGATCGCGACCGGGCGAAACCGCGCGTGTCCGAGGCAAAGGATGCCTGAGCCGGGTGAGCGTGAAGTCCGCGCGCCGCTCTCGATCGCGGTGGCATGGGGGTCGGGATCGTTCTGCCAGAGCCTCGTCATCTATGCCTACAGCGTGCTGGTCTTGCGCTACCTCACCGACACCGTGGGGCTGGCAGCGGCGCTGACGGGCACGCTGATGGCGGTGTTCAAGGTCTACGACGCGCTGCTCCACCCGGTGATCGGATGGTTCGCCGACCGGATCGACACCCCGATGGGGCGCCGCCGCCCGTGGATGCTGCTGGGCGGCATGTTCTCCTCGGCGTCGCTGGTGATCGGCTTCAACATTCCGCTCGACGCGCCGATGACGGAGAAGATCGTCTGGGCATGCGCGGGGCAGTTCCTGTTCTCCACCGGGTTCTCGCTCTTCGCGATCCCGTGGCTGGCGATGCCGCAGGAGATTTCCGGCAGCGCCCGTCAGCGCACGCAGATGATGGCCTGGCGCGTGGGGTTCTCCTCACTGGCACAGGGCGCGGCGTCACTCAGCGGGCCGATGCTGCTGGCGGCGCTCGGCATGGGGGCGCTGGCCTATGGCACGATGGGCTGGGTTATGGGCGCGCTGTGCTTCCTCTCGGCGCTGGGCACGGTCGTCTTTACCCGCAAGGCGCGGGTGCGCACGGTGGAAAGCGCCGAGCGCCCGCCGCTCGGCGCGCAGTTCGGCCTGCTACTTGGCAATCGCCCTTTCCTCGTGCTCGTCGCCATCAAGATCTGCCTCTATTTCGGGCTCGCGGTCGCTGCATCGGGCATGGCGTTGCTGACGCGCTGGGTACTGTTGGTGAGCGATTACTGGCTTGGCATCTACACGATGGTCAGCACTTTGGCGCTGCTTGCCTCGCAACCCTTGTGGCTCTGGCTGAGCGGGCGACTGGCGACACGCGGGGCGCTGGCCTGTGCCTTCGCGCTCCACGGTCTTGCGCAACTGTCGCTGTTCTTCAATCACGGTTCGGTGCCGATGCTGATGGTGCAGGCCGTGCTGCTCGGTGCGGGCGGGGGCGGGGTCTTCATGTTGAGCCAGGCGCTGCTGCCGGACGTGATCGAGCATGACTACCGCCGTACGGGCCTGCGCAGGGGCGGCGCCTTCGCGGGGGTGGTGTCGCTGCTGGAGACCGGTTCTTCCGCCTTCGCGCTCTTCGCGCTGGGGCTGGCACTGTCCGCAGGCGGCTATGTCGCGGGCACGCAGGCGGGCCAGCCTGCCCACGCGGTCGAGGCCATCCGCTGGTGCGCCTGCGTGCTCCCGGCCGTCGCCGAACTGATCGGCATCGTGCTGCT
>JASGGD010000013.1:0-46219 GCA_047605225.1 Novosphingobium sp. | reverse complement strand
CACCGGCAGCCGCGCCGCCGCCCGAGCCCGCGCCTGTGGCGGAGCCCGAACCGGCCCCCGCTCCCAAACCCGCGCCGCGCGTGGTCGAGAAGCCCAAGCCTGAGCCGAAACCTGAGCCGAAGCCGGTTCCCAAGCCGAAACCAAAGCCGGTCGAGAAGCCCAAGCCGAAGCCCGCTCCCCCCAAGCCGACTCCGCCCAAGGCGAAGCCGACGCCGCCCAAGCCTGCCGCGAAGCCCGCGCCCAAGGCGCCGCCGCGCAAGTCGAGCGCGATCGACGACATCGTCCGCAAGCCCTCGCCGCAACCCGCCTCGAAGCCCGCGACAAGGCCCGCGCCCGCCGGCCAGTCCTCGGGGTCGAGCAATTCGGCGACGCCGCCCAAGAAGGCAGGCACCAGCGCCTTCGACGATGCGTTCAAGAGCGGCACCCCCGGCGCCACCTCAAGCGCGCCCAAGCAGACCGGCACGCCTGCCTCCGAGATCGGCCCTTCGGCCCGCTCGGCGCTGGGCGCGGCGATCAACCGGCAGCTCAAGCCGCACTGGCAGGCCCCGCAGGGCGCCGATGTCGAACTGCTGACCACCAAGGTCCGCTTCCGCCTCAACCGCGACGGTAGCCTTGCCGGAGCGCCCGAGGTGATCGGCACCAGCGGCGTCAACGCCTCGAACCGCGCGCAAGTGCAGCGCCATCAGGAACAGGCCGTGCGCGCGGTAAGGCTTGCGGCACCATTCAACTTGCCCGACGATCTCTACGAGGGCTGGAAGGTCGTCACGACCACGTTTGACAGAAGGCTATCGCAATGAAGATAACCCGTGTTCTCGCCTTGGGATTGATGCTTACAACGAGTGTGGCGGTTTCGGGTACGGCCTTCGCCCAGACGGCACCGGTCATCACGCCCCCCGCGCCGCAGGATGGCGGCCTCGAAGTCACCGTGTCCGACGACAGCGCGTGGAACGACCTCGGCATCGCCATCACCACCTTCGCCACCGATCAGGACGTGCCGACGCGCACCAATGCGGGCAGCACCGGCCAGCTCGGCCGTGCGCTGGCGCAAGTCGTGGCGGGCGATCTCAAGAACAACGGCCTGTTCAAGCCCTCCGGCCCCGATGGCCTGCCGCAGCCCGCTTATGGCCAGATCCAGGCGCCCGACTACACGCCATGGGTCGCGCGCAGCGCCGACATGCTGGTGCAGGGCTTCGTGCGTGCAGGCGGCGACGGCAACCTGACGATCGGCTGCTATCTCTACGACGTGCAGCTCAAGCAGCAGCTGGTGAAGGGCGGCTGGCAGGTTCCGCCGTCCGACTGGCGCCGCGCCGCGCACAAGTGCGCCGACATGGTCTATTCGCGCCTGTCCGGCGAAAGCCCGTTCTTCGATTCCAAGATCGCCTACATCGCCGAGACCGGTCCCAAGGACCACCGCATGAAGCGCCTCGCGATCATGGATTCGGACGGCGCCAACCACCGCTTCCTGACCAGCGGCCAGTCGATGGCGCTGACCCCGCGCTATTCGCCGGACTACAGCAAGATCATGTATCTGTCCTACCTCAACGGACAGCCGAGCATCTATTCGTACGACCTCGCCACCGATCGCCAGACGCTGATCGCCCGGACCGGCGCGCCGACGCTGGCGCCGCGCTGGTCGCCGGACGGCAAGTGGGTGCTCTATTCGATGGCCAAGGGCGGCACGACCGACATCTACCGCATCTCCTCGGCAGGCGGCGGCACGCCGCAGCGCCTGACCAACGGGCCGGGCATCAACATCGGCGGTTCCTACTCGCCCGATGGTTCGCAGATCGTGTTCGAGAGCGACCGTTCGGGCAGCCAGCAGGTCTACGTGATGAACTCGGACGGCTCGAACCAGCGCCGCATCAGCTTCTTCGGCGGCCGCGCCGCGACGCCGGAATGGAGCCCGCGCGGCGACCAGATCGCCTTCACGCACATCGCGGGCAACTTGCGCATCGCGGTGATGAGCCCGAGCGGCGGCGGCATGCGCCACCTCACCAACTCGTGGCAGGACGAGGCGCCGACGTGGTCGCCGAACGGGCGCATCGTGCAGTTCTTCCGCACCGAGCAGCGCAGCGGCCTCGCCTCGATCTGGCAGGTCGACCTGACCGGCCGCAACGAACGCAAGCTGCCGACCCCGGTGGGCGCGTCCGACCCGGCATGGGGTCCGATCCGGCCCTGATTTACGCCTCGATGCAGGAGGTTGGCGGTTCCGGCGCGATTCGGGGCCGTTTCCTCGCGTTCAGGTTGCCCGACGTTCATCTTGACTATGTAGAGAATTGAACGGAACCATCAGACCATGCCGCCCATTCTATCGGGTCGAGCGACATAGGAGATTGCCGATGCCTTCTTCCCTCTCATCCTTGCGGATCACCCGCGTCGGCGCGACGGCGCTGGTCGTGGCGGGCGCTCTTGCGATCTCGGCTTGCGGCAAGAAGGCTCCGGCCCAGCTTCCGCCCGATCCCGGCCCGGCGACCAGCACCGACACCGGCCAGTCGAGCGGCGGCTACGGCATGGCCCAGCCGGGCAGCCAGGCGGACTTCGTCGCCAAGATGATGGGCGCCGACACCATCTACTTCGCCCTCGACGAATCGACCGTCGATGCGCAGGACCAGACCGCACTCGCCAAGCAGGCGCAGTGGCTGCAGCAGTACCCCAACAAGCGCGCCACGATCGAGGGCCACTGCGACGAGCGTGGCACCCGCGAATACAACATCGCGCTGGGTGAGCGCCGCGCCAACGCCGCCAAGAACTATCTGGCGAGCCTGGGCATCGATCCCTCGCGTATCACCACCGTCAGCTACGGCAAGGAGCGCCCGATCGCGCTCGGCTCGGACGAGGCATCGTGGGCACAGAACCGCCGCGCGGTGACCGTCACCATCGATTGATGCCGATCCCGGCGCGCGGGCAATCCCTGCGCGCCGGTTTGATCTTTTTGCGTGTGACGGGGCTTGCATCGCCGTCGAGTCGGGGCGTATCGCCGATCTGATGAGCCGCGCACGCCGATCCGCAGACTGGGGTTTTCCGCGCTGGCGCGGCTATGGCAGCGCGCGCGAGGCCGTGGAAGTGCGCCTGTGCGATCGCCACGGCTGCAACGACCGCGGCGAATGTCCCGCGCCCAAGAGCCCCAACAGCCCCGATCGCTGGATGTTCTGCCAGAAGCACGCGGCGGAATACAACGCGGGCTGGGACTACTTCGCCGGGCTCGATGCCGAGGAAGCCGCCGCGCGCGAGGCCAGCGAGCAGGCGGAAACCTCCGGCTACAAGGAAGCGCAGCACTACGGCTGGGGCGGCTCGGGCGACGGTTCGCGCAGCCGCGACGAACTGCGCGCGCTGGAGGCACTGGGCCTCGATCCCGATGCGGACTTCGATGCGGTGCGCAAAGCGTGGCGCACGAAAGCCAAGGAAGTCCACCCGGACGTGAAGCCCAACGATCCGGAAGCCGCCAAGGCGTTCCAGACCTACCAGCTGGCCTATGAAGTCCTGCGCGCGGCGGAAGAACGCCGCGAGTGGAAGGGCTGAGGGCCGCTTTTCGCTCACGGGGCTTCGACAAGCTCAGCCTGACCCTTCGACCGGAGGCAGAGTGGCTTCCAAATACCGCTTAGGCTGAGCTTGTCGAAGCCCCCGCAGCACACGCTGGCCGTCTGTTCCCACCCTTCGTCACCCTGAACTTGTTTCAGGGTCCATCTTGCGCCGCTACCCGGAGCGTGATCCGCAATCCGACAGCGCCGTTGGCGAAACAAGATGCAGGATTAAGCGGCCCAATGGACCCTGAAACAAGTTCAGGGTGACGATGCTTATCAGGCGGGCCTTGTGGAGCATATCCATCCCCCCAAACGACAAAGGGCGCGGCCATCGGCCACGCCCCTCGTTTGCGTCGAAACCGACGGTGTTCGCTTACTTCGGCGAGAGCACCATCAGCATCTGGCGGCCTTCCTTGCGCGGATAGGCTTCGATCTTGGCGATCTCTTCCACGTCCTGCTGCACGCGGCGCAGCAGGTCCATGCCCAGCTGCTGGTGCGAAAGCTCGCGGCCGCGGAAGCGCAGCGTCACCTTGACCTTGTCTCCGTCCTCGATGAAGCGCACGACATTGCGCATCTTCGTGTCGTAGTCATGGTCGTCGATGTTCGGACGCATCTTGATCTCCTTGATCTCCTGCGTCTTCTGCGTCTTGCGAGCGGCGTTGGCCTTCTTCTGCGCCTCGTAGCGGTACTTGCCGACGTCGAGGAACTTGCACACCGGCGGATCGGCGTTCGGGGAGACTTCAACGAGGTCGAGGCCGACCTCGGCTGCCTGCTCGATCGCCTGGCGCGTGTACATGACGCCCAGGTTCTCGCCCTCATGGTCGATAACGCGGACCTTGTCCGACTGGATCATGTTGTTGTAGCGCGGTCCACTCTTGACCGGTGGCGTCATCATGCGCCGGGGTGGGGGTGCTATATGCGTTCTCCTGAGTCGTTACTGTCGACGTGGCGGGATTCGGCGGTCATTAATGCGATTCGTCCTCCCGCGAAAGCAGGGATTTCAAGACAAATGCAAATGGTTCGCCCCATAGTCAGGCTTGGGCGGAAACCGGCCGTAGGCGCCATATAGGGACTCAGGCCGCCTTTCGCCAGAGCGGATAGCGAACCAGTTGGCCCCGCGCGGGCACCAGCGCCTCGATAGCCTCGGCCGGTTGCAGCGCGGACAGGATCGCCGGGTCGGCCGCGTTCATGCCGCCGGTCAGCGCTCCGAAAGCGGGCAGGATCAAGCGGTTACCACTGTTCACCGCGCAAGGCCGCGCTATCCGTCGCCCGCGCGCCTCGATCATCAGGCGCGGGTGGAAATGCCCCGAGACTTCCGCCTCGCTCGTCCCCGGCAATGCCTGGTGCCGCAGCGCGAGGCCGCCGAGCATGAGTTCCTCGACCCGCGTACCTCCGGCCTCCGCGCCCAGATACGGATCGTGGTTGCCGGTGATCCAGACCCAGTCGAGCGCGCGGGTGAGGGCGGCGAGCATTCCGGCTGCGTGCGGTTCCAGCCGGTCCGGCCCGGCGCTGTCGTGGAAGTTGTCCCCCAGTGCAAAGACCCGCCGCGCGCCGGTCGCCCGCACTGCAATGGCGAGCCGTTCCAGCGTCTCGCGGCTGTCGTAGGGCGGCAGCATCTGGCCGGTGCGCGCGAAGAAGCTGGCCTTCTCCAGATGGAGGTCGGCCACCAGCAGCGCCTGCTCGCGCGGCCAGTAGAGCGCGCTTGCGCCTTTCATGGCGCCATCCAGCAGCACCATCTCCTGCCCGCAGAACGAAAAGGGAACCATGGCTTTCCCTTGCCGCAGCCTGTCCGATTTGGCAAGCGCCCTGCGAAGCGAAGGGTGGCACAGACAGGGCCACTTGCCATGAGGACACCGATGACGGACTGGACCCCCTACACCGCGCGCGCCAGCGACTGGTTCCGCACCCTGCGCGACCGCATCTGCGCCGAGTTCGAGGCGATCGAGCGCGAGGCCGGTTCGGACGCCATGTTCGGCTACACCCCCTGGCAGCGCGCCGCCGTCGAAGGAGAGGGCGGTGAAACCGGCGGCGGCACGCGCGGTTTGATGAAGGGCCGGGTGTTCGAGAAAGTCGGCGTCAATATCTCGACCGTCTCGGGCGGACTGGCGAAGGACTTCGCAGGCTCGATCAACGGTGCCTCGGCCGAAAACAACCAGTTCACCGCCACCGGCATCAGCCTCGTCGCGCACATGGCGAACCCGCATGTGCCGGCGGTCCACATGAACACGCGCTTCCTGACGACCACCAAGGCGTGGTTCGGCGGTGGCGCCGATCTCAATCCACCACTGCCCTATGACGAAGATACGGCGGACTTTCACGCCGAATTCAAGGCCGCCTGCGATGCTCACGGCGCGGATTACTACGACCGTTTCAGGGCCTGGGCGGACGAGTACTTCTACATCCCCCACCGCAAGGTCCATCGCGGCGTCGGCGGCATCTTCTACGATCACCTCGAATGCGGCGACGAAGCTGCGTGGGAGGCGAACTTCGCCTTCACGCAGGCCGTGGGCGAGGCGTTCCTTGCGGTGTTCCCCCGGCTCGTGCGCCGCCGCATGGGGATGGACTTCACCCCCGCCGACAAGGCGCAGCAGCTGGAATGGCGCGGACGCTATGCGGAATTCAACCTCGTCTACGACCGGGGCACGCTGTTCGGCCTCAAGACCGGCGGCAACATCGACGCGATCCTGATGAGCCTGCCGCCCGAAGCGACCTGGAGCTGAGGGGTTTTTGCCCACCCCGTCCGGCTAGTTCGCTGCGCTCTCAAGCCTCCCGGCCCTCCCGCAAGCGGGAGGGCTGAAACTTCCCCCTCCCGCTTGCGGGAGGGGCAGCGAGACTTGGGCCGCAGGCCTTAGTCGCAGCGGGGTGGGCCAGCGCCACCCCCCCGTTTTCTGCAACGCTGCGCCCGGTTTTCTCGGTTGGACAAGCCCGGCGCCCGCCCCGATGATCGCCCAGGTTAACTCAGGGGTGGGCCATCAACATGCATCTGGATCGACGTTCCCTCATCGGCGGCGGGCTGTTCGCCGCTGCCATGCCATTGCTGCCGATGCGCTCTCTCGCCGCGCCGGATGACATGGCCGCCTTCATCGCCGCCATGCCCAAGGCGGAGTACCACGTGCACCTCGAAGGCACGCTGGAGGCGGAGATGAAGTTCGCCCTCGCCAGGCGAAACGGCGTGAAGCTGCCTTATGCCGACGTCGCGGCGATGAAGCGCAGCTACGTGTTCCACGATCTGCCCACATTCCTGAAGGTCTACTACGAGGGCATGAACGTGCTGCTGACCGAGCAGGACTTCTATGATCTGTGCTACGCCTATCTCGCCAAGGCGCATTCGCAGAACGTGCTCTATGCCGAGATGTTCTTCGACCCCCAGCAGCACATCGACCGGGGCGTGCCGATCGCCGCGGTGATCGGCGGCATCACCCGCGCCCGCGCCGATGCCGAGGCGAAGCTGGGCATCGGCTCGCAGCTGATCCTGTGCTTCATGCGCGATCTGACGGCGGAGAACGCGATGGCCGCGCTCGATGCGGCGCTGCCCTACAGGGACAAGCTGGTCGGCGTCGGTCTCGATTCGGACGAGAAGGACAACCCCCCGTCCAAGTTCGCCGCTCACTTCGCCAAGGCCCGCGCGGCCGGGCTGAAGGTGACGGCGCACTGCGACGTCAACCAGAAGGACACGCTGGAGCACTTGCGCGAGGCGCTGGTCGACATCGCCGTCGACCGCATCGACCACGGCGGCAACATCCTGCAGTCGCCCGAACTGGTCGCCATCGCCAAGGCGAAGGACATGGCCTTCACGGTGTGCCCCTCGTTCTCGGGCAAGGTCGTGGTGGACGGGCAGCCGGTCGAGGTGGTGCGCGGAATGCTCGATCAGGGGCTGAAGGTGTCGATCAACTCCGACGATCCGGCCTACATGGGCAGCAACTACATCACCCAGTCGATGATCGAGGCGCAGGCGCGTTCGCAGCTGACGAAGGCGGAACTGGTGCGGATCTCGCGCAATGCCTTCGATACAGCGTGGATCACGCCGGAGCGCAAGGCGGGCTATCAGGCGAAGCTGGCGGCCTTCGCGAAGGCGCGGGGGGGTGCCGTCTAACGGAGTTAGGCGGCGCGGGGGGTGATCCGGGCGAGGTCGCCCTCATGCAACCGCTTGGCGGCGCGCAACTCGTACTGGTCTTGCAGGCGAAGGAAGAAACCCTCGGACATACGGAAATAGCGGGTCAGCCGCAGGTCGAGTTCGCCATCTATGCGGGCGGAGCCATCGATCAGGGCGTCGAGGCGGGCTGGCTGGATTTCGATGGCAGCGGCAAGGTCTGTGGTGGCAATGTCGAGTGGTTCCATGAACTCGGTCAGCAGCATTTTGCCGGCGTGCGGATTGGGCAGCCAGTCGGTGTCGGCATCAGTGGTAATCGACGATTTCGACGTCATAGGCGTGCCCGTCCTTCCATACGAAACATATGCGCCACTTCATGTTAATGGAAATGGAATGTTGCCCTTCGCGATCACCGGTAAGAGCATGCAACCGATTACCAGGCGGATGTCTCAGATCGTCGATGGTCTCTGCCGCATCAATCAGAGCTAACTTGCTGACAGCCCTCTGTTGCACATCAATTGGTAATTGGGGGGGGGGCGCCTTCCTGACCATACCGCAGAAGTAGCCTTATTTCTGAAACTGACGATCATGTTTGCCCCCGCTGAACGCAGGGGCAGATTTCTCAAATACCGCCCTAAGGGCAATCAGGTTTAAATCGAATATAGTGGCTATTATCGGGAAATGCTGACCATTCTGGATCGGTTTTGGATAGCATCTCGTCGGAGATAACTGGACTTTGGTTCATTCGATCATTTTCCGAACTTCCGCTGAGTCTTACCGTACCGCATCTTCCGCGTCCCCGGCTTGCCCTCGTTCGAGCGCCCGACCCTCGGCGCCTTATGCTCCGCCTCGGGCAAGCCAAGCTCGCTCTGCTCAAGCCGTCTGATCTCGTCGCGCAGGCGCCCGGCCTCCTCGAACTCGAGGTCCGCTGCGGCCGCGCGCATGCGCTTTTCGAGGTCCTCGATGTAGGCGCGCAGGTTGTGGCCGACGAGGTTGTTCGTCGTGTCGTCCTCGAGGTCCACCACCACGCCGTCGCGGCTGGCGGTGTCGGCGACGATGTCGGCGATGCGGCGCTTGATCGTCTGCGGGGTAATGCCGTTTGCGAGGTTGTATTCCTCCTGCCGGGCGCGGCGGCGGTCGGTTTCGGCCATCGCGCGTTCCATCGAGCCGGTGATGCGGTCGGCATAGAGGATCACCCTCCCGTCCACGTTGCGCGCGGCGCGGCCGATGGTCTGGATCAGCGAAGTCTCGGAGCGCAGGAAGCCCTCCTTGTCCGCATCCAGAATGCACACCAGGCCGCATTCGGGAATGTCGAGGCCTTCGCGCAGCAGGTTGATGCCGATCAGCACGTCGTAGACGCCCATGCGCAAGTCGCGGATCAGCTCGATGCGCTCCAGCGTCTCCACGTCGGAGTGCATGTAGCGCACCCGCACGCCCTGTTCGTGCATGAACTCGGTCAAGTCCTCGGCCATGCGCTTGGTGAGGGTGGTGACGAGGGTGCGGTAGCCCTTGGCCGCCACTTCCTTGCACTCGTTGATGCAGTCCTGCACCTGATCCTCGACCGGGCGGATGGTGACGGGCGGGTCGATCAGGCCGGTGGGGCGGATGACCTGTTCGGCGAAGACGCCGCCGGTCTGCTCCATCTCCCATCCGCCGGGCGTTGCGGAAACCGCGAAAGTCTGCGGGCGCATCGCGTCCCACTCGTTGAAGCGCAGCGGGCGGTTGTCGATGCAGCTTGGCAGGCGGAAACCGTATTCGGCCAGCGTGATCTTGCGGCGGTGGTCGCCCCGCGCCATCGCGCCGATCTGCGGCACCGTCTGGTGGCTCTCGTCGATGAAGAGCAGGGCATTGTCCGGCAGGTATTCGAACAAAGTCGGCGGCGGCTCGCCGGGCAGGCGGCCGGTCAGGAAGCGGCTGTAGTTCTCGATCCCGTTGCACGATCCGGTGGCGGCGATCATCTCAAGGTCGAAGTTGGTGCGCTGCTCCAACCGCTGTGCCTCCAGCAGCTTGCCCTCGATCTCCAGTTCCTTGAGCCGCTCGGTCAGTTCGAAGCGGATCGCCTCGCTAGCCTGCCGCATCGTCGGGCCGGGCGTAACGTAGTGCGAGTTCGCGTAGACGCGCACTTTGTCCATCACCGCGCCCTTCTTGCCGGTGAGCGGATCGAACTCGGCGATCTCCTCGATCTCGTCGCCGAAGAAGCTGATGCGCCAGGCCACGTCTTCGAGGTGGCTGGGGAACAGTTCCAGATTGTCGCCCCGCACGCGGAAGTTGCCGCGTGAGAACGCCACGTCGTTGCGCTTGTACTGGAGGGCGACGAGCTTGCGGATGATCTCGGTCTGGTCCTGCGCCTTGCCGCTGACGAGGTCGAAGATCATCGCCGAGTATGTCTCGACCGAACCGATGCCGTAGAGGCACGAGACGGAGGCGACGATGATGACGTCGTCCCGCTCCAGCAGCGCGCGGGTGGCCGAGTGGCGCATCCGGTCGATCGCCTCGTTCACCGAGCTTTCCTTCTCGATGTAGGTGTCGGACCGGGGCACGTAGGCCTCGGGCTGGTAATAATCGTAGTACGAGACGAAATATTCCACCGCGTTCTCGGGGAAGAAGTCCTTCATCTCGCCATAGAGCTGCGCGGCGAGAATCTTGTTCGGCGCCAGGATCAGCGCGGGACGCTGCAGGTGCTCGATCACCTTGGCCATCGTGAAGGTCTTGCCCGAGCCGGTGACGCCCAGCAGCACCTGCGTCTTCTCGCCATCCTCTGCGGTGGAGACGAGGTCGGCGATCGCGGTCGGCTGGTCGCCTGCGGGCTGGTAGTCCGACACGACCTTGAACGGACGGCCGGGCATCGACTTGTCGGGCCGCTGCGGCTTGTGAGGGACGAAGTTGCCCGAAGTATCCGGTTCTTCGAGGCCGCGACGGATGATGAGCTCTGCCATGGCGGAACATATGGGGTATATCCGTTCTCGCGGCAACAGGGCGTTGGCGCGGGGGCGGGGCGGTGTTAGCTCTCGGTCGGTCTCTTGGGAGAGGAGAAGGCCATGAAGGGCAGCATTATGATCGCGGTGGCGGGTGCGCTGGCGCTCGCCGGATGTGGATCGAAGGACGATGAAGGGGCCGGCGGCGCGGCGAAGTCGGTCGAGGAGGTGAAGCAGGAGGCGGCCAAGCTCGATACCCCGCAGCCGGGGCAATATCGCCAGACGGTGGAGATCACGCGCCTTGAAATGCCCGGCATGCCCAAGGCGGCGGCCGATCAGATGAAGACGATGATTGCCGCGAAGCAGGACAGCACCATCTGCCTGACCCGCGCGGACGCCGAAAAAGGCTATCGCGACATGTTCAGGGGCGTGGGCAAGGGGAACGAGTGCGCCTATTCGAAGTTCGACGTTGATGGCGGCAGGCTCGATGCCCGGATGGATTGCCAGTCCGCCGATGCGGGCAAATCGACTATGTTGCTTAAGGGTACGGTCAGGCGCGATGGTTCAGACGTGACGGTCGACATGGACACCACCGGTGGCCCGGAGCCGACCGGCTCGATGAAGATGACGATGCATCTGACCACCACGCGCCTCGGCGACTGCAGCACATGACGAGGTAACACGAAGAAGGCGATGGACCCGCAGAACGAGGAACAGGAACGCTTTGCGGCATCCCTGCGCGCCGCCATCGCTCGGCGCGCCGCCTTCGCGCGCGAGCAGCACCCTGAGGGTGTCGGCAAGCCGCCGCTGGAACTGATGTGGGCGGAACTGCGCTCGCTCTATCGCGGCGGGCACAAGGTGCGGTTCACCGGCCAGCGGGTGCAGCCCGCGGTCAGCCCGATGCCGGTGATGCTGCTGCCGGGCTTCGGCGCGCATCCCAAGCGGATGAAGCCGATGGCCGATGCGCTCTCCGCTGCCGGGCACCATGTCCACCAGTGGGGGCTGGGCCTCAACCTTGGACCGAACGAACGCAATTTCGCCTATCTCATGCGCCGCGTCGCGGTGATCGCGCGCGAGAACTGGCATCCGGTGGCGCTGGTCGGCTGGTCGCTCGGCGGCCTCTTCGCGCGCGAGATCGCCCGGCGCGAGCCAAATCTGGTGGCCAAGGTCATCACCATGGGCACGCCGTTCTCGGGCGACCCGCGCGCGAACAATGCGTGGAAGGCCTATCAGGTGGTAACCGGGCATTCGGTGGACAGTCCGCCGATCGACTGCGATCTCTCGGAAAAGCCCGCCGTGCCGACGATCGCGCTGTGGAGCCCGCGCGACGGCATCATCCAGCCCCGCGCCGCTGCAGGCTGGCCGCACGAACGCGACCGCGCAGTGGCGATCCGGTGCAGCCACCTCGATTTTTCGAGTTCGCCCAAGGTGGTGGCCGAAGTGCTGCGGCAACTGGATGTGCGGGAATAGGGGAAGCCGTTGTTCTGGCAGATCGTCATCCCAGCGAAGGCTGGGACCGCTCTCGCCATTGCGCCGCTTTTCGGCGAGGCCGGGAACGGTCCTGTCGATGGAGTTCATCACGGGCATAGCGGTCCCAGCCTGCGCTGGGATGACGATGGTGTTTGAGTGAGGACTTTGGTTGGTGAGCGGTCATGCCCCGCACCTCGTCATTGCGAGCGTAGCGAAGCAATCCAGGGCAGCTCAAGACTGCCCTGGATTGCTTCGCTACGCTCGCAATGACGAAAGTGGGGTGGTGACGAAAGGGGGGGCTGCGGCCAACCGGCGTTCACCCAACCGGAACCGCGCCGTTCTCGTTCGTCAGCCCGGCCATCACGGTGCGGTTGACGGTGATCAGTTCGTCCACGCTCTCGCGCCCGGTGATGACCTGCGAGGTGTACTTGTCCACCCACAGGCTTAGCGAGATGATCCCGGCGCGCAGTTCGTCGGGCAGGGCATTGGCGGAATCGATGCACAACGTCCGGAAGGCGCCCCAGACCTCGCGGTTGCGGTGAAGCGCGGGGGCCAGCTTCACGCCCGACAGCCCGGCATCGCGCGCGGCGATCATCTGCGCGGTGATCTCGGTCATCAGCCGGAATTCGGTGCTGCGGGGCGTCTCGGCGACCTTGCGGGCGCGGACGTAGGCGTTAACGGACATCGGGGCTCCCGGGCGGGGTGGGGCAAATAGCGTCGCCCGAGTCATATAGGATGCCCTGCCGCTGCCCGGTCGCGCCTGCGAAAAATGCGCGAGCCGGCACCGCGATGCAGCGCGGCGTCCTATAATTCAGCAAAGGTCCCGCCTCTCGCGGGGCGCATTCTTGCGGACTTTCCATGCTCAATATCGTCGGCCTCGTCGTCATTCTGGTGTGCGTCTTCGGCAGCTTCCTGATGTCGGGCGGCAGCATGGGCGTCATCTTCCACGCCCTGCCGCACGAGATGATGGCGATTGGCGGCGCCGCGCTGGGCGCTTTCGCGCTGGGCAATTCGATGACCACGCTGAAGAAGGCGGGCAAGGGCATCGCCCGCGTGTTCAAGGGCGAGCGCTGGAAGGAGGCGGACTACCGCGATCTCCTCGCGCTGCTGTTCGCGCTGCTCGCCACCTTCCGCAAGGGCGGCGCCAACGCCATCGAGCCGCACCTCGACCGGCCGGAGGAAAGCGCGCTGTTCTCCCGCTATCCGCGCCTGCTGGCGGACCACGAACTGATCGAGTTCATCTGCGACTACCTGCGCATGATGACCGTCAACTTCGAGGACCCGCACCAGCTGGCCGAGGCGATGGAGGGCGACATGGAGCGTCACCACCACGAAGAACTCGGCCCCCAGCACGCGATCCAGATGATGGCCGACGGGCTGCCCGCGATCGGCATCGTCGCGGCGGTTCTGGGCGTCATCAAGACCATGAGTTCGATCGACCAGCCCACCGAGATTCTCGGCGCGATGATCGGCGGTGCGCTGGTCGGCACGTTCCTCGGCGTTCTGCTCGCCTACTGCCTCGTCGGCCCGATCGCGCAGAAGCTGCAGCAGATCATCGACGCCGATTTCAAGCCCTACACGCTGGTCAAGACCGCCATCGTCGGCCACGCGCAGGAGCAGCCCACCGAGATCGCCATCGAACTCGCCCGCCGCATGACGCCGTCGAACTACGCCCCCAGCTTCCAGGAGATGGAGACGGCGCTGGAGGCGGTGAAGGAACAGCTCAATGCCGCTCCGGCGTAAGGCGATGGGTGCGTTCCCCGCCTCGTTCCTGCGTTCGTCCCCCACGTCGTCATTGCGAGGCCCGCAGGGTCGCGGCAATCCAGGGCGGCGTTCAACTGCCCTGGATTGCTTCGCTACGCTCGCAATGACGAGCGGAGGGGGCGGGTTCCTTGCCGTCGCCGTTCGAGTGGGGGCGCTCTGACATGGCCACCAAGGGCAACGACAAGCGCCCCATCGTCATCCGCAAGGTCAAGAAGGTGGTCGGCGGCGGCCACCATGGCGGCGCGTGGAAGGTCGCCTATGCCGACTTCGTGACCGCGATGATGGCCTTCTTCATGCTGCTGTGGCTGCTCGCCAATCCGGACGAAGTGCAGCTGAAGGGCCTCGCCGAATACTTCTCCGCCGATTCCGAGAAGTCGAACCCGGCGACCACGTTGACCAAGGACCCCGGCATGCAGCCGGGCTCGGGCGGTCACGGGCGCGCCAATCAGGCCGACAAGGAAGAGCCCGAGGGCCAGCCCGCCTCGGAGGCCGGGACCGTGGGCGTCGCGCGCGGCGGCACGGCCGAAGTGCCCGCGGCCTCGCTGCGCGTCATGGCGCAGGAGATGCAGGTCGCGCTGCAGCCGCCGATGGACAGCCAGGGCCGCGCCAATGTCGACGTCCGGCCGAGCCGTGAGGGGATGCGCATCCACCTCGTCGACAACGCCCAGCGGTCGATGTTCAAGGGCAGCACCGCGCAGCTCAACGACTTCGCGCGCGCGCTGCTGACGCGGGCGGCGAAGCAGCTGGCCGGGATCGACGCGCGCATCGCCATCGAGGGCCATACCGACAGCGCGGGCGGCGACAGCGACGTCAACTGGCAGCTCTCGGCCGAGCGTGCCCTTGCCGCCCGCGCGGCGCTGGTGGCGGCGGGCCTTCCGGCGGACCGCTTCGCCGAAGTCGTCGGCAAGGCAGGCACCGAGCCGGTCTATCCCGACCAGCCCGAGCGGCCTGAAAACCGTCGCATCACTATCGTCGTCATGGCCGAGGCGAGCGCGTTGCCGCATGACGCCAGCTTCAAGTTCTGAGCGGGGGGCACCATGATCAAGCGCATCGTGATGGGCCTGCTCGCCACCGTGGCCGGGCTCGGCGTCGGCGGGGCGGGGGCCTGGGGCGTGCTCCATTTCGCGCCGCAACTGGTGACGGGCCATGCGAAGAAGTCCGGCAAAGGCCCGACCGAGTTCGTGCCTCCGGTGGAAATGCTGGCCCCGCTGGTTTTCGCCGACGGGCGGCTCTCGGGCTACGAGACCTTTGAGATCCAGCTGGAAGTGCCGCAGGGCACCACCGAGGACGTGGGCGCGAAGCTGCCGCTGCTGATGAACGCGGTGAACCTGCGGACCTACCGCACGCCGCTGGCCAGCGGGCCGGATGGGATGCTGCCGGGGCTCGATGCCTTTCGCAAGGTGGTGATGGAGGCTTCGCTGGAGGTCTACGGCAAGGACGCCGTGCGCTCGGTGGCGGTGACCAAGGCGGCGCCGGGCTAACGGCGCAAGGCAGCGTTCAAAAGAACCCCGTCATCCCAGCGAAGGCTGGGACCGCTTGCCGCATAAAGCCCAACCCTCGGCAGGGCATTTGAACGATAGCCCACCATAGTAGGCAAGCGGTCCCAGCCTTCGCTGGGATGACGGGAGCGCGCGGCAACCACAACGCTTTAACCCCGCTCAGGCTGAGCTTGTCGAAGCCCTCGGCGGCGAGGCTCGACCCCGTACCCTAAGCCGCGATCTCCGTCGTCGCCGGATCATAGGTCATCAGGTTCTCGTTCTCCGGGTCCGCGCCGTTACGCTTGCGCATCTCGGGATCGCTCGACTGGTTGATCTCCCCCTGCCGCCGCGAGCGCAGGAGCACCCAGTTTGCCCGCTCCCGCCGCGTCGCTTCGTAGCGGTGCAGCGCCGCCACCGGATCGCTCGCGTTTGCGAACGCCCGCGCGAAGACGACTGCATCCTCGATCCCCATCGCCGCGCCGAGGCCGAGGAACGGCAGCATCGGATGCGCGGCATCGCCCATCAGCGTCACTCGCCCGACTGTCCACTGCGGCAGCGGATCGCGGTCGAACAGAGCCCACTTGCGCGTGCCCTCGGCCGGGGCGGCGCGCAGGAGGGCTTTCACCTCCTCGTTCCAGTCGGCGAATTTTTCCAGCATTTCGGCGTTGGTGGCGGGCGTGGACCAGCCCTCGCCGGTCCAGCTGTCGGTCTTCACGAAAGCCACACCGTTCACGACCGTGCCATGGCGGATGAGATAGCGCAGGAGCTGCCGGTTCGGCCCGAGATAGTTCACCGACGGCCCCAGATGCATCTGCGCCTGCACCTCCTCCACCGGGATCAGGAAGCGATAGGCGACCTGCCCGGTAAAGCGCGGGCTCTCGTCCCCGAACAGGATCGAGCGCACGCGCGAGTTGATCCCGTCCGCCCCGACTAGCACCGGCGCGCGTGCCTCCGACCCATCGGCGAACCGCGCGGTGACCCCCTCATCGTCCTGCTCCAGCGCCATCACCTGCCGGTTCAGCGCGATCGTCTCCGGGTCCATCGCATGAACTGCGTGGGCTAGGATCGCATGCATGTCGGCGCGGTGGAGCTGGTAGAAGTAGGGAATCTCCCCGGCCTCGCGAGCCAGCGCAATCTGGTCCGGCCCGCCGATCCGCTCGCCGGTGCGATAATCCGCCCCGCCCGCGCGCACCGGAATGTCGGCGTCGCGCTCGATCGCTTCCCGCAGGCCGAGCGAGAACAGGCCGCGACTGGCGGGCTGGCTCAGCGTGATCCCGGCGCCGACGTCGCCGAACTGCCCGGCCTGCTCAAACAGGCGGACCTTGAGGCCCTGCCGCTGCAGCCCCAGCGCGGCGGTCAGGCCCGCGATGCCGCCACCGACGATGATGATGTCCGTCATGCCCGTAACCCTCATTGCAGAAGCGCAAGGGTATGCCCCCCGCCGATGAATGCAAAACATGGCTGTTATGACCGGCGCGTGCGTTGACCGCCCCCGCGCGGGCCAACAAGATCACCGCCTCATGGCGTTCACCGTCCTCATCAACGGCCAGCCCCACGCGCTGGACTGCGAGCCGGACATGCCCCTGCTCTGGGCGCTGCGCGACCTGCTGGGGCTGACGGGCACGAAGTACGGCTGCGGCAAGGGCCTGTGCGGCGCCTGCACCGTCCACATCGACGGCGCGGCGGTGCGTTCCTGCTCGCTAGCCGTCAGCGAGGCGACTGGCGCGATCACCACCATCGAGGGTATAACCGGCCCGGTCGCCGAGCGAGTCCTTGCCGCCTGGGACGCGCATCAGGTCGCGCAATGCGGCTATTGCCAGCCCGGGCAGGTCATGGCTGCCATCGCCCTGATCGCCGCCGGTCCCGTCGACGACGCCGCGCTGGAAGCGACCATGAGCGGCAATCTGTGCCGCTGCGCAACCTACATGCGCATCCGCGCCGCCGTGCGCGATGCGGCCCAAGCCGTAGCAGCGTGACCCTCGACCGGCGCGGCTTTCTCGTGCTCGCCTCCTCCGGCCTCCTGCTGGGCGTGGCGGGGAGGGGGCTATCCACCCCGCCTGAGCCCGACGGTCTGGTCCAGCGCTTCCTCGCGATCGACTGGGAGGGCACCGTCACCGTCTTCGCCAAGCACCTCGACATGGGGCAGGGCATCTGGAGCGGCCTCGCCTCGATCGTCGCCGAGGAACTCGATGCCGACTGGGACCGCGTGCGCGTCGTCGGTGCCCCGGCGCGCCTGCCCGACTACGCGCACAATGCCTTCCACGAACAGACGACCGGCGGCTCCACCTCGACCGCGCAGAGCTGGGACGAGTTGCGCCGCGCCGGAGCCACCGCCCGCGCCATGCTCGTGCGCGCCGCCGCGCAGGCTTGGCAAGTGCCCGAGGCGGCGGTCGGCACCCGCCGGGGCGAACTCTTCGCCGATGGCCATACGGCGGGATACGGCGATTTCGCCGCCGCCGCCGCGCGCCTGCCGGTGCCCGCGAATGTCCCCCTCAAGTCCCGCGCAGAGTGGCGTCTGCTCGGCGGGGCGCTGCCTCGCACCGACACCGCCGCCAAGACGCGCGGCGCCACCGCCTACGGCATCGACGGCATGTGGCCCGACATGCGCCACGCCGTCATCGCCCGCTGCCCGCAGATCGGCGGGAAGGTGCGCAGCTACGACGCCTCCGCCGCCCGGGCCATGCCGGGCGTGGACAGCGTGGTCGAAGTGCCCAGCGGCATCGCCGTCATCGCCCGCACCACCTGGCACGCGATCCGCGCCCGCGAGGCCCTGGGCATCGAGTGGGACATGCGCGCGGCCGAAACCCGCTCCGATACCGAAATCGCCGCCGACTTCACCCGCGCGATGGACGAGACGGCGCCCGCCTATACCGACACGCGCGGCGACCCCGAGGCCGCCTTCGCCCGCGCGCACCGCGTGATCGAGGCCGAGTTCCGCTTCCCTTACCTCGCCCACGCGCCGATGGAGCCCCCCAGCATCTCGGGCCGCATGGTCGGCGGTGTCTGCGAGGTGCGCGCGGGCTTCCAGTCGCAGACCCGCAACCAGCAGGCGATCGCCGACATCCTCGGCCTGCCGCTGGAGCGGGTGCTGCTCGACACCGTTCCCGCAGGCGGCAGCTTCGGGCGGCGCGCCTCTTTCGATTCCGACTGGGTGGCCGAGTTCGCCCACGTCCTCAAGGCCACTCGCTGGCTCTGGCCGATCAAGCTGACCCGCACGCGGGAGGACGACGTGACCGGCGGCTACTACCGCCCGCTGATGGTCCATGCGATGCGTGCCGGGCTCGATCGAGCTGGGCGTCTGATTGCCTTAGACCAGCGGTTGTCAGGGCAATCCGTGACGTTAAAGGCACCCGAGAAGCCAAACTGGCGTGACTGGACGGTGATGGAGGGTGCCTTCCATGAGCTTTATGCCTGCGCCCATTCGCGTTTGCGTTGGTGGCATACGCCTGCGCGGGTGCCGGTACTGACCTTCCGGTCGATCTCGAACAACCACACCGGGATTGCCAAGGAAATCTTCGTGGATCGCCTTGCCCGCGCTGCTGGTGCAGACCCAGTGGTGTATCGCCTGGCCTTGCTGGGAAGCGAGCGGAGGCAGGCTGCCGTCCTCAGGCTCGCGGCCGAAAAGGCGGGATGGGCGGAGCCCGCGAAGTCGGGCGTCACACGGGGCGTCGCAGTCCATCGTTCAGAGGGGAGCTTCATTGCACAAGTCGCCGAACTCAGCGGCACTCCTGGGGACTTTCGGATCGAACGAATCGTGACCGTCCTTGATTGCGGCCTTGTTCTCAACCCCGATACTGTGCGTGCGCAAGTCGAGGGCGGAACTGGTTTTGGCCTGTCTGCCGGGCTCTACGGTCGTGTCACGCTCGAAGGTGGAGCGGCGCAGGACAGCAATTTTGACAGCTACCGCATCCTGCGCCTGAACGAAATGCCGCGCATCATGGAAACCCACTTCATCGAGGGCGCCGACAAGCCCTCTGGCGTGGGTGAACCCGGGTCAGTATTAGGGACAGCGGCAGTCGCAAACGCGCTTGAGCGCATGGGCTTGGCGCCGGTTTCACGCTTCCCCGTTTTAGGGACAGCACCGGGCTAGGCCTTCCTATTCCGAGCGACTACGAAAAGATGGGCAAAATCAGCGGTAAGGCTCTCTGTTCGCCCCATACCTCTCCACTTGTGTTTTGCTACGCATGCAATGATGATCTGGGAATGCCCCTACTGGCGGCGCATTGTCTGGTCGTCGCCCAACTGTGCAAAGCAGAAATTCCATTCACTTATCGCAAGGCTCTGCGCAGTGTACGCACCGGCAATGAAAGCATCTGACGTCGAGCCGAGAACACCAGCGGGTTTAAGTACGACGCCTCAATCAGATGTGCGGTGATCACGCTGCAGCCAATAGTTGCTCCGACTGTGCAGCCAATCGCCAGAGGCCAAGGCAGCGCGCTGCCGAACGCGTGCTCGAGCAGCGCTGCTATCACGATGTTGAACGGCGCATGCAGCAGATAGATATGCAACGATCGCTCGCCGATCCAGCGGGCTGTCCTCGACGCCGCGACTGCGCGAGCGATGATGAGGCAGGCTAGCCCTCCAAGTACCAATTGGACGTCGCATAGCAACAACCTCTCGGGAATCAGCGCGTTGGGCATCCAGAAGTCACTGAGAATCACCTCCATCCGCAGAACTACGATCACCGCACTACTTACAACAAACAGGATTAAAATTAATATGGGCCCTAGCCGAGTGGCTAGTACACATTGCAAATGCAGAAATAATAGTGCGGGAAAGAGCAAGAACAGGGCTACGCCCATGCCAAACGGCAATAATGTCAGTATTCCGTTCGGTACTATCGTTATCGTTGCGTTGGCAATGACCGAGATTGTCCAGACCGCAGCGCGAAGGCGGCCCTTCACCGCGCCCTGTATATTGTAGAGCAGGCAAAAGCTCATGAAGGCGGGCAGAAACCAAAGCAACTTGAGTCCCGTTGCGATATCGAGCAGTGGTGCAGTCGCGATACTTGTGGCCAGGGCCATGTCGCCAATCCAACTCGCGGCGTCGTGATCGTAAGGTCTGAGGTAGATGGGCAGGTACAGCACGCCATAGATCAGCGTGAAGATGAGGAACGGCTTGTAGAAGCGCGCAACCATCTTGCTTAGCACTGCCACGTTCATCGGCCGAGGGGGCGACAAAGTCGCGAGTAGGAAGAAAGCTCCAACATGAAAGCTGTAGATCAGGATGTAAGCTGAGTAGTAGAAGTGTTCCCGGAATAGCTGGTTATGCCCTACAATCACAAGCATGATCAGGATCGCGCGAGCTGTCAGCTTCACATCGGTGTCATTCGGCGGGGAAGATAGCCCGGCGGGGTTCATCCTGGTGCCTGCAATTCAGCGGATGCAGCGTTTGGCGGTTGTGCGGGAGAGCGGAGCGCTTGGCGCGGCCCGGTCGCCGTAGCGGCAAACCCGGTGAGCAGGATCAGCAACAGCATCGTCGTGTCCATGGCTTCGCCGTAAATATAGCTGACTAACAATGCAGTCATGTACAGCGGGAAACGCGCGAGAGATGAGGCCTTGAAGCCGCCTCGTTGCCATAAGAAGCGCACCGCGGCCGCAACCGTCGCCGCGAGAAATGCCAGTACCACGGCAATACCAACGATGCCATTTTCTGCCGGGACGCGATGTCGTTCGCCATGGACGTTCATCGACAGGCCGCGTGAAGCGCGCAACGATCCGTACTTCTCGTTAGCCCAGCGTGCATAGCCGGTCGCTCCCGTTCCTAGCACCGGATGCTCCTTGAAGAGGAGATCGGCATTGCGGTTCACGAAGGTGCGAATGTAGTCACTGCGTCGACCAATCCCATCAACCGTGAAGAAGAAGCGATTGCTCAGGCGTGATAGGTCTTTCGTTTCACTGCTCAACTGCCGAGCGACGTAGGATTGTGGCATGGCGGTAACAAAACCCAGTGTCAGAACTACTGCGACCGCTAGCGTAAGCGCTTTTGACATCAGCGATGCTCGCGAAAGAAGGAAAATTGCGATCAGTAGGACATAAGCCTTGCGCTCACCGCTCATCAGCACCAGCGCTGCCGTAGAGGCGAGCGCGCCAAACCAGATGGCTACGCCATCGCGCCTGATTCGATCTTCGAACAAGAACACAATGACGACGATCGCCGAAAAAACAAATTTGGTGTCGAAGAGATATTTCCACGTAACCGGATGTTTTGTCATAATATGAAAGATTATGACATGGAAAAGAACGGCGATATTGATCATTGTGAACCGAATACGGAATCGGTGCATAGCTGCAGGACTCAGTCCATGCAGCAGTCCGGCAATCACGATCGCACTGGCCAGTACCAGGCCAAATTGCGCTGAGCGCTCAATCCCGGCCGAGCTCGAAACGAAAAAGGCGGAAACCGTCGCCAGGGCTGTATAAGCTATGCCCAGCACCGCTGCAACCGAAGTTGGCGTGCGCCGCTCTCGCAGTAATACCGCTGTCATAGCGGAGCACAGTAGCAACAACGCTGCTCCGACTACGACCTGTTTGTAAAGCAGGCTGGCATACAGCGCCATGATTGGAAACTGCAGCCACTCGTGTCGATCGCTTGTAAGCATTGGAAAGCGCGCTTTCATTCGCGTGCTGCCTGCAAGCCGCGCAGATCTGTTGCCTAAGTTAGGCGTCAGCACCGGCCAAACTTCCGTCAGATATCCGGCCTGTTTCCGACCAGTAAGATTCCATAGCGATTCGCATTGTCTTCCTTGTGTTGCGCTGCCGAAATGGGAATGGTTTCGATGTTTAATCCGTAAATTGTTCGCAGTGAATCGCGCAATAGGTATTCATACCAATATATATAATGCGAAGAATAATTTATATATGTATTTCAATGGAGAAAATGACCCATTTTAACATCCATTTTCAACCATGATCCTAGTTGAGGAAATTAGATTAATTTGTGAATATCTCTCCACCAGCACGCTGCGGCGCAGAATCCGATCTCGGGTCCAGCGCCGTGGGCAGCATCACTTGTTCACCATGCTCGTGGAGCAGAGGGGGTTACATGAAGAAGTTGGGCTTGAAGATTGCAGCGGCCGCCTGTCTCGCGATAGCACCGGTCGTGGCTGCTCCTGCATCGGCGGCCACCTATAATCTTGGAACAATTGTGGACGCGAGCCCAATAGGTCTCGGTGGCGTGCTGAATCCGGCCAACCCCTCCGATACTCTGGTCTTTGCTCTGGGCAGCACAAGCGATCTCGGGGGTGGGCTGACTATGGTACCACCGGTGGTTCTGAGTCCCGGGCTGATCTTCGGGTTGAGCAGTGTCCAGGCGAGCTTTTATTCTGGAATTGTTGGCAGTGGCACTTTGCTCGGAACGATCGGAGATGGCCAGGCGACGACATTCGATAACTTGCTGGCGGGTGACTACTATGTCGTGGTCACTGGTACGGCAATAAATCCGACGCTGGGCGGGACTTACGCAATCGGTTTGATGTCCACTAACGCCGCGCCTGCGCCAGGACCGGCAGGTTTGGCCGTGGCACTTGCCGGTGGGGCATGTCTTTTCTGGCGTCGCCGCCGAGCGAAAGCGGCTCCGGCTGAATTCCCGGAACGCGTTGCGGTTGCCTAATATTTAATCATTTCTCTGTCTCGAAGGTGATGTGAGGTTCCGTGGCATTCACACAATGGCGAGCACGGAGGCGCGTATGCGCGCGCCGGCTCTGTGCAATACTGTTGCTGTCTTGCGGCTTAACTGCCTGCGGGAAGAAGGAGACGGCCCCGGACCAGGTTCTGGTCCGGGGCGACCACTTCGAAATTACGGTTCAGGAATACGATCAGGTCTTGAAGCGCTCGCCCCTTGTTACACGGGAGGCGGTCATGCCGATGCGGCAGGCGCTCATGGATGGCCTGATCAGCGAGAAACTCTTGGCCGAAGAGGCTGTCAAGGCCGGCCTCGATAAGCAGGCTGCGACAGCCCAGGCGATCGCTGCGGCGGAACGCTCCGTTCTTGCGCAGGCTTATGTGCATAAGCTCAGTGCCGGCGGGTTTCGTCCCGGTGACCGAGATGTCCAGAAATATTACGCTGCGCATCAGGAGCAGTTTGGTCAGCGTCGCCGCTTCGTACTTAACGAATATGTCGTCCGCAGTGACCTTCCAGAAGTGCGGCGTTATGTTGAAGTTCTGGACAAGCAGGGCGTGTCCGAACTTGGTAATATCCTGCGGTCGGTGATGCCCGCGATTGCACAGATTACGCTGGTTCGCTTCAGTGATGAGATTCCTGACGCTAAGGATACGCTACGCAACATGAAGGCGGGTGATGCCATCGTTTACCAGACGCCTGGGCAGTTGCATCTTGGCCAAGTCCAATCGGTGGAGGCTGACCCGGTTGCCATTGAAGCCGTGCGCCCGAGAATTGAGGCAAGTATCGCTGCACAACGCCGTGCTGAACTCGTTCGAACTACAGTCGAGCGACTGCGTAAGACGCGCAAGATTGAAGTTCTGCATACTAGCTTTGCGGGTGGGGCTAATCGGAAATATGATGGGGAAGCGCAGCCATGATGCTTAGGGCATTTTCTCGTGGCATATCGGCGATGTTTGCCTGGTTAGCTGTAGCTTCGATCGCTGTTGTCATTTCGGCATCAGCCGTCCAAGCAGAAGAGACGATCGACCAGCGGCGCGCCTACATCGTGGGCACAGGTGACGTTCTGAACGTCACAGTTTACAGGGCTCCGGACTACAGCAGTGTGGTCGAAGTAGGTGAGGATGGGACCGTTGTTCTCAGCCTGATCGGTAAAGTCAAAGTGGATGGTCTCTCCCCTCCCGCGATCGGTGACACCGTAGCCGCTCGATTGCGTGAAGCGGGCATATTCCGTGACCCCGTCGTCAACGTGATTGTGCAGAATTACCGCAGCCGCACTGTGTCGGTCCTTGGGGCTGTGGGCAAGCCGGGCGAATATCCCTTGGAGCGCGGACAGATCCGGGTAAGCGAAATGCTTGCTCGATCCGGCGCTATCCTTGGGCTTGGCGGAGGCACGATCCAGCTTTCCCATGGAGATGGGACCAGGCAAAGCATTGCTGCTGCGGATGTGCTCTCTGGCGGGAGCGACCCCGTGCTGGCTCCGCATGATACGCTGATCGTTAACGAAGCGTCTAATTTCTACATTTCAGGGGAAGTGCAGAAGGCCGGGTCCTATGCGGTTGAGCCCGGGTTGACGATCGCGCGCGCAATTGCGTTGGCAGGCGGCCTTACCCCGCGTGGCTCGCGTAGCCGCGTGAAGATTACCCGCCACGAGGATGAGGCAGAGCGCACCTTCAAAGCCGATGGGGCGGAGGCGGTTGCGCCGAAGGATCTCATTGTCGTTGGTGCGCGATTATTCTGAGGGGGCGAGCGCATGACTTTCGAATGGATAACCAAGGCCCTTGTGGTTCGCTGGAAGATCATCCTTATTTGTACGATTATTGGCGCTTCGCTGGCTGCCTCGTTTATCCTATTTAAACGGCCTGTCTACAAATCGACTGCTACGATCGTGGCGGTCGTCAGGGCTCCAGAAACGATCGGACCGCAGTCGGTGGCGGAGCAATTGTCCTCCGATTACCTTTTGACGCAGGAGGACATTCTTAAGAGCGACCGCGTGGCGCAGCAAGTCGTGCAGGATATAGGCGTAGCTCAGCAGGCTGATGCTGGACGACGCTTTGGATGGACGCCAAGGCAGGGGCCACTGGTTGATGTCATCGCGAAGAAACTGAGCAACGGCCTGACCGTGGAATCGAGTGCTACTAACTCGCGTGTAATGGAAATAAGTTATCTTAGCGGTGACGCCGATTTTTCGGCGGTGATGGCGAACGCGTTTGCCTCGGCGTTTATTGAGGTCAATATCCAGTTGCAGGGTGATCCGGCGCGGCGCACGATCGCATCATACACTCACCAACTCGAGGATCTTGGCCGGAAGATGCGGGCCACTCAGGCCTCTCTTGCAGCCAAGGAGCGGGCGCTGGGCATCGTTGCCTCCAAGGGGGAGAGCGATCCCGATGCAGCGCGGCTTGCTGCGCTCTCCGCAGGGCTTGCCTCTGTTCAGGCGCAAACCGCCGATGTGGTCTCACGCACGGCGGCCGCGGCTTTGCCTGACGCAATGATGAGTCCAGTTGTGCAGGGTCTTCAAGGCGAGATCGCCCGTCTAGAAGCGCAGAGGCGTCAACTTGCAGTCGATGCTGGGCCCAATCATCCCCAATACCGCGAAGTCGTGTCGCAGATTTCCGCGTTGCGTGAACAGCTCGGTGCCCAGGAAGGACTGATCCGGCGTTCAGCCGCAGCGAAGGCTACGCAAGCGAAGTTGGCACAGCAAGCGATATCCGGTGCGGTCGAAACGCAGCGTGGTCAAGTCATCCAAAGCCGCGCAGACCAGAACGAGGTGGCGGTGCTCCAACAGGACCTCGCTAACTTGCGTGCCTCCTATGACCAGATCGGCCAGCGCCGGGCGCAATTGGAAGTGCTCGACAACACTGCGCAGACTAACATTTCTTTACTCGCTCCGGCGGTTGCGAACCCCAAGGCTGTCTCACCACGGCGCTTAGCCAGTGCGGTTGGAGGGACCATGGGTGGTCTTGCGTTCGGCATCCTAATTGCACTTATGTTGGAGATTGCTGATCGGCGGATACGCACTAGCCAGCAGATTGAAGCATGGCTCGGTATTCCGGATCTCGGCAGCATTCGCCTCAATGTAGACGAGCGATTGCGACTGGTGCGGTTTGCGACCGCGTTATTGCCGCGCGCCAGCGGATAGTGGGCGCAATCCGTCAGAAGACGACATCACGCAAGGAACCTCCAAAGTGTCGGTACAGCTTCAGTTGAGATCGGAAACCTTTAAACCTGGCGAAGGGCTGGTCGCTATGCACGATCCGCATTCATCGAGGGCAGCGGACTTGCGCAGGGTTGCGCAAACGCTGGCGCTCCGCTGGTTTAACGGAACCACAGGTAGTACGGCTCTTTCAATAATAAGTGCCGATCGAGGAGAAGGGCGCTCGACCGTAGCTGCAAATCTGGCGTGCATTTTTGCGAGTTCGGGCATGTCCGTCTTGCTGATCGATGCGGACATGCATGCACCGTCGCTACATACTTTGTTCGATCTAGCGCCGCCAGAGACGCTACAAGGCAGTGGACAGCGCATTGCCGGTTTTCCGAACTTGTGTGTCGTGCCTGCCTCAGAGATCGAAAACCGCGACGCGGCGCGGTTCATGCACAAGCCGATACAGGCTCTAATAGAGCGTCGTCGGGGCGAGTTTGCGGCGATATTCGTGGATACGTCAGCGGCGTCGGTATCGAATGATTACCTCGTCTCAAGTCTGGCGAGCGGCGGGGCCTTGGCCGTTACTCGCGAGGGGGTTACCCGCACACGGTTGGCAACGCGAATGTTGAACGAGTGTGACGATGCTGGTATCGCCGTTGTCGGCGGCGTGATGCTCAAGGCCTGAGTATGGCACAAGCCGCCATAATTGCTACGGCTCCAATCGTTCGATCCAGACGCCATGCGGGCGTTCTCAAAATATCCGCTTTCATGTTGGTTAGTTTGGGATTGATAACGCTTTACGCGCCGGTACTAGCAACCTTCGGGGCACGTTATTTCTGGGACGAAGACGACAATCACAGCAGTGTCTTGCTGTTGATGACGGTCTATGCCTTTTGGCTGGACCGTGCTGCCTTTACATGGCGATCGTCGTGGCGTGAAGCGGCATGCGGAGCGGCGTTGACCACTTTGGGTCTGAGCGTCTTCTTCCTGGGCCGCCTGACTGACCTCGTCCAGTTACTGGGCCTATCGTTTCCCTTGTGCGTGATGGGTTTGTGTCTTGGCTTTGGCGGACGATTGCTATTACGACGTTGGATGTTGCTGTGTGTGCTGCTGGTCTTCGTTGTGCCTTGGCTGGGCGCATCGGTAGACGGGTTACTAGTGCCCTTGCGTTTGCTGTTAACAAAAGCGGCAGCCTCCAGCGTTGCATTCTTGGGGTATCCAGTCAGTTCGACAGGTGTGCTCGTAACAGTCGGATTCGTCCAGCTAAGCATTGCCGGAGCCTGCGTCGGCCTGCGCTCGATGGTTTCGATGGTGGCGATCGGCGCACTCTTTCTGCATTTCTTTCCGCCTCGATCGAAAGCGACTGGCATGGTTTTCCTGCTTCTGGTCCCTGTGGTCGCGTTAGGAGCCAATTTCCTGCGCATCGTATTACTCGTTGCAGTCGCAGCAGAATTTGGCGCGAGTGGAGAGGCGCAAGTGCACGACTTCGCAGCTTATGGCGAAATTCTGCTTGCGAGCGGAGGATTTCTGGCGTTGGCCAAATGGCTGGGCGTTAGCGATACGGACTTAGGAACCAAACGATGATCCGCCGTCGTGATCTGCTTGGTGCAGTAGCGTTCGCGGTGGCGGCCGGAGGAACTTCTGCAGGCGCCGTTATTCTACAGCAAAAGCAGCGTAAGGCACGACCGGGCCGGGATCGCGTATTGGCTGCGCTACCTGATCAGCTTGGTGCGTGGAAACGTAGTCCAGAGTCAGCGAATATGGTGTCGCCGGTCGAACTGGACGGAGCCTTTGCCGAAGCCCTCAGCCTTTATGATCGAGTCATTGCCGCAAACTATGTTGCGCATACGCTGCCAGCAGTGATGCTCAACATAGCCTATATGCGTGAACTGCGGCAGGAGCGTCGATTTCATTGGCCAGAGATTTGTTACGCGACGCAAGGCTTCGACGTATCACGACTGACGCCGATACAAGTGCACGACAACTCTGAACTCCCCCTGGCGCGCTTTTTGGCACGGTCCAGCGATCATACAGAGCTTGTCGCCTATACGATCAGGGTGGGGGACAGGAATATAGTCACTACGGGCGAACTGCGTGAGGCGCTTTTCGTTGATGGATTGTCGCTGGAAGTTCCAGACGGATTTCTCGTACGTGCTTCCGTGAATGTTGAATATGCATCTCATGCGGATTATATTTGGACAATACTGAAAAATTACTTCTCATTATTGGATAAATATATCAACATTTCGTGATATTCGCCTTTTAAATAACCTATTAACGGCGAATTTTTCGTGACTCCCACTTTGTGGAGGCAGTGATGGCGGAAATTTCACATCGTGAATTTCTTCGACCTCTCATAATCATTCACGTGCAAACACGAATGCTTACGGGAGGGGCGGAAGAAAACACCTGGGCGTCCTGCGTGCATCAGGCATCCCGAGGGCATATCGTACATCTTGTCTGCGGCCGCGATTCCAATATCGATCATTATCGTATGCGCGATAAATCGGTGCGCATCCATTATATACCGGAATTGGTTCGCGAGGTGTCCTGGCGGGATGATCTGGCTGCTTACAAGCGCCTTTCGAAGCTGTTTACCGAACTCGATGCGGACATTGTGCACACGCACACCAGCAAGGCCGGTGTAGTGGGCCGGTTTGCCGCCCGCGACGCCGGTGTGCCTGCCGTTGTACATGGCGTACACATGCTGCCTTTCAGCAACGTCGGCTTTGTGGAGAAGTGCATCTATCTTCTGGCCGAACATGCCGTGGCGCCGCTGACTGACCATTTTGTCCATGTAAGTAACGGTACACGGCGCGCTTATGCGCAGGCGTTGATCGGGTCGCGGAGGCCGCATTCAGTAGTGCGTTCCGGTATGGATATCGCGCGCTTTCGCCAGCCAGAGTGGCCCAGCGATTGGCAGGAGATCATGGGTCTTGAAGGTTCTGCCCGCAAGCCGCGCACGATTCTGATGCTGGCCGCACTGGAGAAGCGCAAACGGCATGCCGAATTCATCACTGGGTTTATGCTCAGCCTGCGTAAAGGCGAGGATACACGGTTGCTGCTGGCAGGGGATGGCCCTGAACTCGCCCGAGTCCGTCAGCTTGTCGATAATATGGGTATCGCGGATCGGGTTCGCGTACTGGGCCATCGCACCGACCCCGAAAAATTGGTCGCCTTGGCAGATGTTTGCGTTCTCTCGTCACTGCGCGAGGGTTTGCCTCGTGTGATTGTTCAGAGCCTTGCAGGTGGGCGCCCCGCCGTAGTCAGTCCCGTTCGCGGGATTGAGGAGGTAGTTGATTGCGGCGTGAACGGCGTGATCGTGCGGCGCAGCGATGCAGCATCGGTCGCCCATGAGGCGCTGCGCCTACTTCGTGACGAGGAACGGCTCACAGCCATGACTCGCGCTGCGCAGATCGCACCTGTCGAGGAATGGAGTTTCGCCGCCATGTTCGAGCAACTCGATCGCACATATCGCGCGGTGATGGAAAGCCCGCGCGTACGAACGCGTATGCGACACCGCCAGGCGATGCGCCTGCGAGCAGCGCGCGCAGAATGCGCCTGATTCGAGCGACTTCGGCTTTTCTGGCTGGAGTTCTCTTGTCTCTACAACTGATCGCGATGGCACGGCCGGCCAATGGCTGGGATGAGACGTATCGAGGCCGTCCGATAATGCTGCAGGGCGCCCGGCTTGTCTATGCGGAGGATTTTAAGGTTCCCATAGATTTGCGCGGACCAATACTCTGGGCGGGACAGCATGCTGACTTTGGTGGTGCGCGCTTCGATCAGTCTGGCGGTTATGCCTACGGGCAACGTGATGGTGTCCTAGCCTTGCGTGCTTACCGCGGACCGAATGGTGTGCGAGGCGCGAATGTTCAATCCACGAGCGCGAAACAGGCGTACCAGGGCAAAGCGATCGTTTCGGGCAAGCGCGGCTTCACTTGCGCCGGTTGTTATTGGGAAGCGCGGATACGTTTCCCTAGATCCCGGGGAACATGGGGCGGGTTCTGGTTGCTTACAGCCGACAATCCACGAAGGCGGGGCCACTTGGAGGTCGATGTCATCGAATACTATGGCTTGGGTGACGCCAAGGGTCATCACCATTCCCTCCATACCTGGAGTACGCCAGAACAAGGCGGGCACCGCAAGTTCGGTGATTACACGGGAATGGATGCAATTACAGATTTCGATTGGCACCGTTACGCCGTGGATTTGCGAGGCCAAGCTAGTTTGGGAGGAAGACCGGCCGCAGTTATTTTCGTCGATGGCCTGGAAGTTGCGCGGATTGCGGCGGATCAAGCCTTTTTCGAGAAGCCATTCTATTTTCTTCTTACCGCGACAATCACGCAAAATGCGCAAAGTCCATCACTGCCGCAGGAGGTGCTTGTGGATTACGTCAAGTCTTTCAAATAGAATTTGCCAGAACTAATTTGGATAAATTTGATTAAATGCCACATTTCAAGCGAAATTTAATCAAATTTGGATCATGATGTAGTGTTGAATACTGCTTGTTGCTATTGTTGCGCCGCAGCATCTGGTGCTATTTGCACGGCATCCACGGACAGGATGAACTGTCTCCCCTAAACTCCCGGATTCAAGGCATGAGCGTTTCCGCAAATATTGCGAAAGGTATGATCTGGCTTGTCACCGGTCGGTTGGGCAATGCGCTGCTGAGCCTTTTCTCGACGGGGGTGTTGGCGCGGTTGCTCTCGCCTAGAGACTTTGGCGTCATGGCCGCGTCGTGGGTCGTAATCGCGTTGGCGAATGTCCTGTTCGATGGTGCATTCGGTCAGAACCTTCTGCGCAAGCGCTCGGCCCGGCCGGAGGATGTGCGTACGACGCTGACGATGGGTCTAATACTGGCAGTGCTGCTGGTGCTGAGCATCGCAATTAGCGCGAAGGCGCTCGAGCGGTTTTTTGGCTTCCCGCGTGTTGCCAGCGTGCTTACGATCTCTGCGCTGGTGATTCCCTGTAAGACAGTCTTCGCCGTGGCCACGTCGCAGTTGCAGTTGCAAGGCCGCTTCGGGGTAATGGCAACGGCGACGTTGATAGCAGCTTTCATTGGAAATTTCCTGATTGGAATCCCTTTGGGGATGTTGGGCTACGGTGTCTGGGCGCTGGTAGCAGCGGCCGTCGTAACGGGTATGATCGAAGCTGCGTTACTGGCTGCAAAAGCGCGCATTCCATTATTCCCGCTGCTGGATCGCAAGGCTGCGAAGGACGTGTTTTCAGCCGGCTTTTTTAGCCTCGCAAACGTGATGAATTGGGCAGCCAACACAGGCTCGAATGCAGTTGTGGGGCGAGTGATGGGAGATGTCAGTCTCGGGCTATATTCGCGCGGATGGAAGCTTCTAGACTTGTTCGTAGCGGCTACTGCGACGCCACTGTCGCGAGTTCTGCTGCCTACTTTCGCGAAATTGCGAGAGGACAAAGTACGGCTAAATACTGCGCTGGTAGACGTGCTGGGACTCGTGTTGCCTGGCTATGCCATGGCCTCGATACTGCTGACGCTCCATGCGTCTCTGATTGTCGAACTCTTATTGGGACCGCAGTGGCGGGAAACAATTCCGATCGCCCAAATCATGTTCGCAACCTTGTTGCCGCGCTGCGCAGTCAAAGTCTCGGAGAATTTCGCGGTTGCCAACGGACGAGCGCGATCCACAGCGACGCGGCAGGGAATATATGCCGTACTGATGATCGGCGGTACGTTGATCGGCTCCCGTTGGGGGGTCACGGGCGTCGCCTTAGCGGCCTCTGCAGCGATATCCGGTTTCTATCTGGTTTCTATGGGATATGTAACGGGACTGAGCCGGTTGAGCCTTCTCACGAACCTGAAACTTCATAGCAAAGCGTTCGGGCTGGCGGCCGTAATAGGTATGTTTGATGCTGGCACCCTTTGGGTGCTGTCAGGGCAAGGCTTGATAATCAGTCATGTAATCGCCGCAGGCGCGGGCACTCTGGCGGGTATCGGATGCGCTATGCTGGCGCCTGAATTCTGGTTCGGCGCGCGCAATGCAACCAAGCTGCGCGCCATTGTCATCCAGGCAGGGAAAAAATTGCCTGGGTTTTCACAAGACAGGGAGCCCACTTATGGAAACTGATGGTGTTCTCGTCATCACTCGCCTTTTGACACAGAATGCGGGCAATGAGGCGCTTTCCAAGGAACTGATCCATTTCTTGCGAGCCAACGTGCGGGGACAGTCTGTCCGAGCACTGGACCGTTACCCTCGCCTGTTCGAGCAGTTTACGCTGAAAGGACTTGGCGCTGATCCGGTCGTCGGGTTCGATGCGCTGGCAGATCGCCTCATCTTGCGCTTCGGACATGTCGATTCGCCCCAAGCACGAGTTGCTGCTGAAGCGTTAGTGCGGCTCGATACTCGTGGCCATGAGCTTTCTGGACTATTACGCAGCCTTAAACGCCGGATCGCGTGGCGCCGACGTCTTTCCGGACTGGGGCTGATCGAAAGAGCTGAGCCGGCGACAGCCGTTCGTGCATGCATGAACGCCAGTCTGGTGATCTGGAATCCTGCAGGGGAAATTCGGCCCACGCCGACGAGCGTGGACCACGTAGTGCGATTACTGCTCCTACTACGCATCGCGCAAAAGCAGGGCAGACGTACGGCCGTGATCAATCATAGCCTAGAGGTTGGAGATCCGCGGCTGCGCAGGCTCGTCGCGCATGTTTACTCAAAGGCCGACTATGTTGGGTTGCGCGATGCGAAGTCCATCGCGACGGCGCGAGAATTTGGCATACCGTCAGAAAAGTTGATTGAATCGCCTGATCTCGTTTTCCTTGCGGGCAAGCGTGCAGGCGTAAAGGAGGGCAAGGGGGTGCCGCCAGGCGCTATCGCGCTGGCCATCAATGGCCTGGAAGCCATGACCGGGACCGATGAATGGGATAGGCTCATCGACGGTCTGGCGTCGTTCGGACGGCCGGTGCTGTTCGTTTCCAATGCAATGAACCACGATATCCCGTTTTCTCGCTCGTTGGCGCAGCGCATACCCGGTGCACAGGTGGTCGATTATCAGCCGGGCTACCAGGATCTGCGTGCCTACTACCGGCCATGCAGCGTGCTTATCAGCAGTCGCCTTCATGCCTCGGTTCTTGCTCTGGCGGAAGGAGTGCCCGTCGTTAGTATTGAACCTTCCGTTTTCAAACTGACCGCGATTTTCCAGCAAATGGACTACCCTATCCCGACCGAGCGCCTGCCGGTATCCGGTTGGGCGGGGCGAGTACTTTCCAACGTCGCGGCCTGTCTTTCGGATGAACAGGGCAGGCTGCGTCAACGGGGCGCGGCAATCATGAAGGACCAGATCGAGCGGATCGAGCAGGCCTATGCGCCGCTTTTCAGGTTCGCCGAAGTTGACCGCGACTTCCCAGCTCTACGTGTCGTGCCGATGCGGTCGGCAAACGGTTGAGGAGCAGAAAGCCATGAAAGAAGGTTGGTACAAGAGCCGTCCAGGCATGGCGGGTCTGAGTAGCATGCATGAACAGATTGCTGCGCTTCTGCCTCGTGACGGGCGCGTGATTTATCTTGACTACGCCTTTACCACCAATGTCGGTGACCAGCTCATTGTGCTGGGGACGCTCAAATTTTTCGAGCGGCACGGGATAGAGGTCAAACTGTCGCGCAACATCCACAATATCGAGCATCACGGCCTCGCCGTTGCACCGGGCGACGTGCTGGTTTTGCATGGGGGCGGCAACTTCGGGGACATCTATCCGCATTTCCAAAAATTGCGCGAACGCATCATCACGGCTTTCCCGGAAAACCGTGTCGTTATTATGCCCCAAACCGTGCATTTTGATGACCAAGTCGAACTTGACCGCTCCTGCCGGGTCATGGCGCGCCATCCAGACCTTACTCTTTTCGTTCGCGATCGACGCAGTATGGAAATCGTGAAACCATATTTCGGAGACCGGGTAAGGCTGGCACCAGACATGGCGCACCAACTCTGGCCATCGCTGTGCGAGGATGTTGCGCCGGGTATAGACGAGCGATCTGATGGGCCTTTGTTACTGATCCGCCGCGATGCGGAGAAGAGTGCGATCCCACCTCACCTGATCAACCTCAAGGATCGCTTCACAGACTGGGACTTGTTGGTCAGCCGCCGCTATCGGCTTGAGCGCGCAGTGCTTCGTCAGCAATACGCTGCGGCGCGGCGCGGGGTACGGCTTTATGATCTCGACGAGGCTTACTTTGCCGCTATGCGCCGAGAAGTGCGGCGTGTCGCGAGACGGCTGTACCGGCATCCGTTGTGGATCACTTCCCGCATGCACGGAGCCATTCTGGGCCTGCTGCTGGGCAAACCGGTTTTTGCGCTCGACAACAGTTATGGCAAACTGTCGTCTTACTTTGAAGCTTGGGGCTCGAACGCCGCGCCCGTGAAGCTTATCACTTCTCCGCAGGACGCGGAGGAGATGATGGCGTTCGTCCACCGCGCTGCGACCGACGATGAAAACACCCTTTGGGAAGCCTATCGTCAAAGATTCGGCCAATGATCGAACGAATGTTCCTCGTCACTGCCGGATATTATCCGGATAGCGTCGGCGGTGCAGCACGGCAGGCCCATATCTTGGCCGAAAGCCTTGGTCGCATGGGCGTGGATGTGACTCTGGTAGTGCCGAGCACCGCACGGGATACTCCTTTATACGAGGAAACCGCCTTCGGCCGAATCGAGCGTTTTCATGATGTTGCTTATCCCAGTTCCGGGGGCAGGCATATCGCATCCTTTCTGCGTTGGACACATTGGTTTCGGCAGACCTACCGTGGTCGGATCACATCCGGGACGCCGGTGTATATTTTTCATGCCCGCCTCCATGCATTGGGACCCGCGCTTGCAGCCCGCGATGCCGGGGCGCCACTGGCAATCAAGCTGGGTGGAGGGGGGGAGGCGTCTGATTTCGAGGCGCTACGGGCCAAGCGGTATTTCTACGGCAGTTGGGTGCAGTCCTATCTGCTTTCCAACGTCGATGCTTTCGTGGCTAATGGTGCGCAAATCGAGGCGGACCTGGCAGGGTTGGGGGTGATCCCATCGAAGGTCGCAGCGTTCCCCAACGGAGTTGCACTTCCACCGGAAGCGGCACTGTTGGAGGCGGCTTCGTCTCGCCAAGGAGACGCTTTCATTTTCGCCGGACGTCTAGTCGAGGATAAGCGTCTGCAAGTACTCTTCGATGCGGCACTGTGTTGCAGCGAGTCGGAGGAGCCGCCACCACGTTTGATCCTGCTTGGTGATGGCCCGGAAGGGCGGCGACTGTCGGCCATTGCACAGACGTGCGATCCAAATCGCGTCGTCCAGTTTCCAGGCTATGTCGCAGATGTTTATCCCGAACTGTGGAAGGCTGACTTCTTCATTTCCGCTTCGAAGCGCGAGGGACAGTCCAATGCATTGCTGGAAGCGATGTCTGCCGGCCTCATTCCAATCATTTATGGTGCCAGCGGGGCGACCGACGTAGTGACCCATGGCGAGACAGGTTTTCTCGTCGAAGAATCCGATCCGGCCCATTTCGCGGCAGCAATGCGCGCAGCACTTGCGCTGACGCCCGAGCGCCGCATGGCGCTCTCGCTCGCAGCTCGAAAATTTGCCGCAGATCACATCGGCATTGATGCCGTCGCCAAACGAACAATAGCCCTGTTCGAAACGCTACGCAGAGCCCCCTTATCGGGCAATCGAGTGGAACAGGGCGAAGCAAATCAGGCGAAATTGGCGGCAATCGGGGGCTAGCGCAAAGGGGGGGTGATGGGCAGGCTTACGAATATCCAGCATTTGCGAGCGATTGCGGCGCTGACGGTGGTTTTTTCCCATTTGATAGCTTCAGCGCATGTGATCGCGCGCAGTGGGCACACGTCTTTCGCAATCCCGCCAATATTCGGGACATTCGGGGTCGATGTATTTTTCGTCATCAGCGGCTTCATCATGTACTATACGACTGCAACACATTTCGGAGAGCCCGGAGCGACGGTTCAGTTCCTGCGACGGAGGTTAATCCGGATCGTGCCTATATATTGGCTTCTTACGCTGCTTCAGGCAGCAGTCCTGTTCGCATCTCGAATGGACCAGGCGGATAAACAGATACCACCGACGCAGCTCATAAAATCTTTTTTCTTCATTCCGTATTTATCTGAATCAGGAAAATATAGGCCAATACTTGGCGTTGGCTGGACGCTGAACTTCGAAATGTTATTCTACGTGGTCTTTGCTCTGACCCTGCTATTCCCCAGGCGGATCGGGGTGGCCCTGCTATTCCTGACGTTCGCAAGCGCGATAAGTATCGGACAACTCATCAGGCCAAGCGGAGCATTAGGAGCTTGGACTATGCCGGTTTCGATGGAGTTTCTTGCCGGGGTCCTGTTGGCAGCAGCCTACATCCACATACCAGGATGGGTGGGGCGGATCCGTATTCCTGCGACAGTGGGCGCCATCGCAATCGTCCTGTTTCAGCACTTTTACGTGGCGCCTACCGCTTATCTCCACGATGAACTGCTTTGGCGACCGCAACATTGGGGGCTCGCAGTGCTCCTTGTACTATTTGCGCTAGCGGCGAGCCGGCCTTCCGAGCACTCGCTAACGTCAAGGGTCCTGGAACGGATCGGAGATTCCTCCTATTCGCTGTACCTGACACACACAATCTGGATTGGGGTCTTCACCGCGACGCTGGCGAAACTTCATCTCGACCGGTTGATCAACCCCTATGTCTTCTTTTTTGCCACTGCTGGACTTGCGGTCGTGATTGGCTGGCTTTTCCACGTTGTCGTCGAGGAACGCCTTACACAAGTCCTTTCACGACGCGGAGGCAAGCGTTTGCAAGCAGACCCCCTGCCTGTCACGGAGGCGACTGCATGAAGCGGTCGGATGTTTTCGCACCGCACGTGTCGGTTATCATGACCTGCTACAACGAGGGCTCTTATATCGGTGAAGCGGTGCGCAGCGTGCTTGGTCAAACTTGTGCCGAGTGCATCGAGCGGATCATCATCGCCGACGACGGTTCGCAACCGGATACGGTCGCGGTGCTGCGCGAGATCGAAGCCTGGGATCCCCGTATTCTCGTGCTCTATGGCAAGGGCGGCGTGGGCCTGCCGGGACAGCGCTGCGCTGCGATTGCACAAACGCAATCGGAGATTCTGGCGATCCTCGATGGTGATGACTTGTGGACTCCCGATAAGCTGGAACGTCAGTTGCCACTGATGACCGAGCGGTCCGACGTCGGACTGGTCTATGCTGATTACTACACTTTTCCCGACGGAGATCGATCAGCGTGCCGACGTGCCGGCGTGCTCGATATTTGCAAGGGTGACGCGCTGACGCGACGTTATTTCCTCAACGACCCTCCAATCATTCCTTCTACCATACTGCTGCGGCGTTGGGCCTACGACATGTGTGGCGGCTTCGATCCGACAGTGCGCGTGTTCGAAGATACAGATTTCTACATCAGGTTGGCCAGAGTCGCTCGCTTTGCACTTGTAGACCAACCGCTGCTTTACAAACGAAACCGCGGGACATCGATCACAGGGGGGCGCAAGGACCTGATGGCTCATCACGCTTTCGTCGCGCTCAAAGCGGCGGCCATGGAGCCCGACTTGTTGCCGCTCGTCCCCCGTCGCCTGGCCGAACGGGCGCGCAAATTGGGCAACCAACGCTTCCTGCTCAACGACATAGACGGGGCGGTCACGCTTCTCAAGTTCGCCGTACGGCTCAATCCCGGCAATTACCGAGCCTGGCACTCGTTAATCGCAGCGGGGCTCTTCCCAGGGCTGGCGCTTCGCTTGCTGGGGCGGAGGGGTCAAGACCGTCAGGCTGCGCTGGGAGCAGTCTGATGCGTAGCACCTCATCTGCTCCCGCTGCAGTGATCCTGACTTGCGAATATCCGCCTTTCCCCGGCGGCATCGGTACGTATTCGGGAGAGCTTGCAGCGGCACTTGGGGGGGGAGGTGTGCGTACAAGCGTTATCGCGCCTTCCTACCCGGACCTGCCCGGTGCCTTGCCTGAGAGTATCGAGCATCATCTGGTTTTCGGTCATCACCGTATCACGCCAAAGGCAATTCCCCGGATACTGGCAGCACTGCGACGCCTGCCTCGTGGGGCGCCGGTTCTGGCAGCGGACGTGCGCACGGTTCTCTTGGTATGGCTGCTGCGGCCGCTCCACCGGCGATCCTACAGGGTCATGGTCCATGGCAGTGAGGCCAGCAAGTTCGGGCAAGGCGGCATGCTTTTCGCTGCGGCGCGGCGCGCTTATCACGGAGCTGAACTCGTCGCGTACAATTCACAGGCGACGCGAGAGATCTTCCGCGCACAACTCGGCACACCGCGCGTCGAAGCGGTGACGTATCTCGGGGTTGATCGACAGTGGTTCGACGATGCCCCGGGCGAAGGCTTCATCCATCCCGAACTGGCTAGCCTGGCTCCGGACCTTCCTGTTTTCTGCTCGGTGGGAAGACTGGAGGAGCGCAAGGGGCAGGTCGAAGCCATTCGCGCGCTGGCTTTGGCCCGGGACAATGCGTCGTATTTGGCAGGCGCAGTCTATGTCGTCGTCGGCCGAACCGAAGATGACGATTACGCGAAGCGTATCGTCGACGAGGCGCGGCGGCTTTCGGTGCGGGTGATCCTCACCGGCCGGTTGGGGGTGGACGACATCAAGCGGCTCTATCGCCGTTCGCTGGCGCACCTGCTTTTCGCGGTTGCCCTTCCCGGCAAGATCGAGGGGTTCGGGCTGGTGCTGCTTGAGGCGGCGGCGCAGGAATGTCCCTCGATCGTCACGCGGGTCGGCGGCATTCCCGAGGTTCTGGGCGACACCGGCTCCGCAGTCGAGCCGGGCGACACGGGTGCTTTCGCGGCACTCATCGTGACCATAGCGGGGCCTGACGGGCACCGGGAGGCCATGGGCAGGGCTGCACGGCGTAATGCGCTGCGTTTCACATGGACTGCCTGCGCAAGGGCGACATTTCCGGAATTTTCCGCGCTGCTGCCGGAACATCCCGTGGCTGACGAAAGCACCGCTGCCAGAGCGGTCGGCGTCTCGGAGGATCTGCTTACCAATGCCTGAAACATCGTGTCGCAAGGTTCTGCGACGACCATCCGTGGGCCGGTTCTGGCTGGCCTTGCTTGGCTTCACCGTACTCGCGCCCGCTACCGAGGCTGCAGCGCAGGACAAGCAACTGCTGATTACGGCCTCTACCCGCTACGACGACAACATTCGCCGCGCTTCGGATGCCGCCAATGAGGGACTGGGGCATGGCGGCGCCGACATGGTCACGTATGTTTCCGCAGCGGGGCAGATCGGTACGCGCCTTGGCGGGTTCGACCTTTCTATGGGGGGCAATGCGGGGCAGAGCGTGTTCTGGTGGAACAGCCAGTTCAATGCGCTCGATTACGGCACGCAAGGCAAGGTGGAGTACGACGGCGCGCGGGGAATGCTCGTCATCGAGGGGGCGCATCGCCGCCGCCCGATCGCGCTGGATGAGGTCACGTCCACGCTCAACCTGCGGCAGTACCTGACCCAGGCCAATGCCGAAGCCTCGCGAGAGGTGCTGGGGGCGATCCGCATGGTCGGGCATTTCGAGTACCAGCGCAGCCAGACGTCCTCGGCGACCGGGCGGCGCAACGACGGCCGCGTGGTCGGCTTCGGGGGCGGGATCGGCTATTTCTCGCCTACGGGCAATCACGTGACGTTCGAGTATCGCGAGAGGCGTTCGGACGGCCTGCTCGACAGCTTCGTGGTGATCGATGGCGCGCGCGTCGCCTATCGCACCAGGTTCCGCGAAACTTCGCTGGTTACCCGCATTCTCTATGCGCCCAGCGTCGTCACGCGGGTGGAGGGCAGCGTCGGCTATACGAAGCACGACGATCGCTCGATCCTCGACACCGATTTCACCGGAATGCTCGCCGACGTTTCGGTGACCTGGTCGCCGACGCCCTCGCTGACGGTGACGCCCCGGCTGCGCAAGGCCTTCGGCACCGAGAATGCGCTGTTCTCGAACGGCGTCAAAGTGACCAGCTACGGCATCGGCGCCAAGGGCATGCTGGGCACGCACGTCAACTGGAGCGCCTACATCAACCGCGAGGATCGCCGGTTCCGCTACGATTTGCGCGCCGACGATCCCACGCTGCTGGCGCGGCGCGAGCGGACCGACCGGATGGGTATGGGCCTGTCCTACACCACCGGAATGAAAGTGCAGATCGGCCTCAATTATGAGCGGATCCGGCGCAAGTCCGACCTCGCCGGGTTCGTCTTCACCGACAATGCGATCACCCTGACCCTTACGCGCGGCCTCGATTTCTGAGCCCGCCGGACATGCACCGACACGACGGAGAATCGATCATGGCCGCTTCCACTCCTGTTTCCGACCACGCTATCCCCAACGGTCCCGTCCTCGTCACCGGAGCGGCCGGGTTCATCGGCCACGCGACCGCGCACCGCCTGCTGGAACGCGGCGAGCGAGTGATCGGCGTCGACATCGTCAACGATTACTACGACCCCGCGCTCAAGGAAGCGCGGCTTGCGACGTTCGAAGGCAAGGCCGGGTTCTCCTTCCATCGCCTCGACATTGCCGACGCCGCGGCGATGGCCGCGCTCGTGCGCGAGGGGGGCGTGCGCCGGATCGTCCATCTCGCCGCGCAGGCGGGGGTTCGCTACAGTCTCGACAATCCCTTTGCCTACGAACGGTCGAACCTGGCCGGGCATCTCTCGCTGCTGGAGGCGAGCCGCCATGCGCCCGATTTCGAGCATTTGGTCTATGCGTCCTCCAGTTCGGTCTATGGCGACCGGGCGATGGGCGGGCAGGGTTTCAGCGAGGATGAGCCCTCGGTCGATCCGGTCTCGCTCTACGCCGCCACCAAGCGCGCCTGCGAACTGATGAGCCAGTCCTACGCCCGGCTATACGGCTTTCCGCAGACGGGCCTGCGCTTCTTCACCGTCTATGGCCCATGGGGCAGGCCGGACATGGCCTATTTCAGCTTCACCCAGAAGATCATGCGCGGCGAACCCATCGAGGTCTATGGCGAGGGCAGGATGGCGCGCGATTTCACCTATATCGACGACATCGTCGACGGCATTCTCGGCGCGCTCGACAATGCGCCGGGCAAGGGCGGGCACCGCGTCCTCAACATCGGTGACAGCCATCCGGTCGGCCTGATGGAGATGATCGAGACGCTGGAGCGTGCGATCGGCCGCAGCGCCACGAAGATCATGCGGCCGATGCAGCCGGGCGACGTCACCGCGACGTTCGCCGACGTGTCGAAGCTGCATGCGCTGACCGGCTATCGTCCGCAGGTGATGCTGGAAGAGGGGCTGAACCGCTTTGCCGAATGGTATCGCGGGCATTATCCGCAGGCGGCGGAACCGGCGGCCATGGCAGCACCGCAACCCGCCTGAGCTGCCCTCAGTCGCGCTCGTCCCGGTCCCGTGCCGGGATGAGCATGGCCAGCCACGACAGCCCGACCACCACCGCGGGAAAAAGTACCGCGTGCAAGCTCCACCCCGGTGCCTGATCGCCGGGGCCACCACGCCGTGCCGTCTTAAGGCGACTGAGCGGTGCCATCCTCATGCTTTCCGATTCCCGCAGCGCAGCCTCGCGCGATGCGATTGGAGGTGCCGAATCAGCCGACATTTCACTTGCTCCTCGACCACGCATCCAAACGGTAAACGGCCCTCGCGACGCGGATCGTTGATCCAACCCCGGCCAGTCACAAGCCTCATTCCCTTCGGATAAAAGGAAATAACCGAAGCTGGTTCACAATTCACCGCCGAATATCCTTAACATCGCTTCGTAGCAGAATAAGTACATATACCTGAGTTCTAAAATCCGGAAACCATTCCCGTTCACTGCGATGCTCAATCGGGTGGAGGGCTTTTTTCGCGATCATGACGACACACCAAACAAGGAACGTGTCGCATGAACCCCCCAAGCACCGAATGGACTGAAGACCTCGCTGGAACCAAGCTCGACCTTTCCGGGTACAAGCTCACTTTCAATGACGAATTCGATACGCTGTCGATCAGCAACGGCAAGACCCCGGCCAAGTGGTACTCGGGCGTTCATACCGACTTCGGGCAGGTCAAGTTCGCGCGCGGTGCTTCGGCGCTGTCGCCGTTCTCGGTATCCGACGGCGTGCTCAACATCCGCATGGAGCAGAAGAACGGCGCCTGGCAGACCGGCCTGCTGCAGACGGTCGATTCCAACACGCAGGGCTTCAAGCAGAGCTACGGCTATTTCGAGATGCGCGCCAAGTTCCCCGAAGGTTCGGGCGCATGGGCCGCTTTCTGGCTGATCTCCGAGGAAAACCGCTACAACCCCAACCTGCCGCGCGTGGAAATCGACACGGTGGAAGCCTACGCGGGTGACCCGGCCGGTCTGCACACGACCGTCCACTATACCCCCGGCAAGAATACCCCGGACATTCCGAAGAAAGTCGACGGCGGCGCCTACGACCGCGTCGGCTCGATGTTCGACGGCCAGTTCCACACCTATGGCACGATGATCACGCCGCAATGGATCATCACCTATTTCGACGGCGTTGAAGTGGCGCGCCTGCCGGCCAGCGAATACACCAAGTCGCCGTTCTACATGATCGTCAACCTGGCGATGAGCGCCGACGGTGTGAAGGACCCGAGCGCGGTCTACGACATGAAGGTCGACTACGTCCGCGTCTATTCCAACCCGACTGCCGTGGCGGTCGGCAGCCAGGCGACCGCCGGCGACGACGTCATCAAGGGCACCAAGGGCAACGACACACTCGACGGCGGCACCGGTGCCGACCGCATGAGCGGCGGTGCGGGCAACGACAGCTACTTCGTCGACAACGTCGGCGACGTCGTGATCGAAACCAGCAACAGCGGCGGTCGGGACATCATCTACAGCGCGGTCGACTACCTCATCTCCGCCTTCGTCGAGAACATGCAACTGCTCGGCACTGCCGACCTCAAGGGCACCGGCAACGATCTGGCCAACGTCATCACCGGCAACGAGGGCAACAACGTCCTGCTCGGCATGGGCGGCAACGATACGCTGATCGGCGGGCTCGGCAACGACGTGCTCGACGGCGGAACCGGCGCGGACAAGATGACCGGCGGCCTTGGCGACGACATCTACTACGTCGACAACATCAAGGACGAAGTGATCGAACTGGCCGGTCAGGGCCGCGATACCGTTTACTCCACGGTCAACTTCTCGATCGTCGGCAAGTCGATCGAGACGCTGATCCTGCAGGGCACCGGCAACGTGAATGCGACCGGCAACGAGCAGGTCAACACGCTGGTCGGCAACGCGGGCAACAACGTGCTCGACGGCGGCGCGGGCGCCGACACCATGACCGGCGGCCTCGGCGACGACACCTACTACGTCGACCGTGCCGACGACGTCGTGATCGAGAAGCCGGGCGAGGGCAACGACACCGTATATTCCTCGGTAGCCTGGTCGATGGCGGGCAAGAACGTGGAGAACCTCTACCTCACCGGCACCGCGAACATCAACGCGACCGGCTCGGACGGCAACGACAAGATCTACGGCAACGACGGGAACAACAGCATCAGCGGTGGCGCCGGTGCGGACCTCATGGCCGGCGGCAAGGGCGACGACATCTACTACGTCGACGATGCCGGCGACCGCGTCGTCGAGAAGGCCGGGCAGGGCAACGACACGGTCTACTCGACGGTCAGCTTCTCGGCCGCCGGGCAGTCGATCGAGACGATCAAGCTCAAGGGCTCGGCCGCGATCGATGCGACCGGTTCGGCCGACGACAACTTCCTCTACGGGAACGAGGCCGCCAACGTCCTCAACGGCGGCGACGGCAACGACTGGCTCTACGGCAAGACCGGCGCGGACACCCTGATCGGCGGCAAGGGCAAGGACGTCTTCGTCTTCGACACGCCGCCCAGCAACAGCAACATCGACGACATCTGCGACTTCGTCTCGGGCGAGGATCGCATCGGCCTGCTGCAGCGCACGTTCTCGGGCGCCGGGGACCTGGGCACGCTGGACGCGAAATACTTCCAGGTTGGAGCCAAAGCCCTGACCGCCGACGCGCACATCCTCTACGACCCGACCAAGGGCGACATCTACTACGACCCCGATGGCATGGGCGGTGTCGGCGCGACGCGCTTTGCCCACGTCGCACCCGGTACGGCCTTGAGCGCAGCCGATTTCTTCCTGCTCTGAACTCCATGCCTCGCTGACCTTCAGGTCGGCGAGGCTCTGTTCACAGGTAAAATACTTACCTAGAAACAAGTTAGTAAATTAAGAATTATTTATAGTCGAAATCTATTTCATGTACAAATTGGCAAAATTTAGCGCCAAAATGGATCGACAATAGCAACGTATGGCCTTGCTTTAAAACTGCATTCCGCGAGACGTATTGACGGATATTTGATTTCAGGAGCGTCGAAATGCGCATCGCCATGGTCGGAACGGGATATGTGGGTCTGGTTTCCGGAGCCTGCTTTTCGGATTTCGGACACGAAGTCGTCTGCATCGACAAGGACGAACGCAAGATCGCACAACTCCATCATGGCATCATGCCGATCTACGAACCGGGGCTAGAGGCGCTCGTCGTCAGCAACATGCGGGCAGGCAGGCTCACCTTCACCACGGATCTTGCCACTGCCGTCCAGGGTGTGGATGCCGTGTTCATCGCTGTCGGCACTCCGTCGCGCCGCGGCGACGGCCACGCGGACCTGACCCACGTGTTCACCGCCGCCGAAGAAATCGCCCGCGCCGTCACCGGACCGTGCATCGTCGTTACCAAGTCCACCGTTCCCGTGGGCACCGGCGACGAGGTGGAGCGCATCATCCACCGCGCCAACCCGGATGCCGGGATCAAGGTCGTCTCCAACCCCGAATTCCTGCGCGAGGGCGCAGCTATCGAGGATTTCAAGCGACCGGACCGCGTCGTTGTCGGCACGGAGGACGACGATGCGCGCGAGGTGATGCATGCGATCTACCGCCCGCTGTCGCTCAATCAGACGTCACCGGTCTATTTTACCGGCCGCCGCACGTCCGAACTCATCAAGTACGCCGCCAATGCCTTCCTTGCGGTAAAGATCACCTTCATCAACGAAATCGCCGATTTGTGCGAACAGGTCGGTGCGGACGTGCAGGACGTTTCGCGCGGCATCGGCATGGACAATCGCATCGGCCGCAAATTCCTGAACGCCGGGCCGGGCTATGGCGGCTCGTGTTTCCCAAAGGATACGATGGCACTGCTCAAGACAGCGGCAGACAGCGAAACCCCTTTGCGCATCGTCGAAGCAACCGTGCAAGTCAACGAAGGTCGCAAACGCGCCATGGGACGCAAAGTCATCAAGGCACTGAACGGCGATGTGCGAGACAAGACGATCGCCGTACTTGGCCTGACGTTCAAGCCGAACACCGATGATATGCGGGACGCGCCCAGCATTGCTCTCATCCGCTCCTTGCAGGATGCAGGCGCCAAAGTGCGCGCCTATGATCCCGAGGGCATTGAACAGGCGCGGTCCATGCTGACAGAGGTAGACTTCGCAGACGGACCATACGCGGCGATCGAGGGTGCGGATGCGGTCGTGATCGTCACTGAATGGGACGAATTCCGTGCCCTCGACCTGAACCGCGTCGCCGTCATGCTCAAAACCCCGGTGATGATCGACTTGCGCAACATCTATACGGCGACAGAGGCCGCGCGCGCGGGCATCACGCTCATCGGCGTCGGGAAGCAGGCGAAGTCTGCCGGAATGCCGGAAATGGCAGTTTGAACGTCACACCCTCGTCGATAAATTAACATAATGAATATTACCGGCCAGCGCATAGGGATGCGGTGTATCTGACGCTTGACGTCAAGGGCGGCGGATGATCGAACCACACGGTGACCGACAAATCTCGCGAATCCGGCTCAAAGCCCACCTCTCTTCAAACCAGGACAGAGGCCCGCGCGGACGAAGCGGCGGCGATCCGCCGTCGGTGGATCACCTTGGGCGAAGTGCTGACCGTTATCGCTGTCACCATCTCCGGCCTTACTTTGTGGAACAGTTGGAGCCAGAGAAACGAAAGCGAAGCGGGCAAGGTTGCCGATGCCCGGCACGCATCAGTCAAGGCGGCAACGCTCACTCTTCTGACAGGAAGTGCGGCGGATAAGGAACTAGTCCTGAAACCCGCTTCGCCGGGCCAGTCGGTTCAGAGCCAGAGCATCGCCTTTCCAAGCGCACTTGGCCTTTCCGACGCTGAAACTACGGGCGAGCCCCGGATAGAGGC
>JASGGD010000012.1:0-50901 GCA_047605225.1 Novosphingobium sp. | reverse complement strand
CAGGTTGTGAGAACAGTGGGATGCGGCGCAGGCGGAGGGCGGAGGCGAAGGAGATCCCGCGTGATCGCGGCGGACCTCTGCCCTTAACCTAGAAGGCTCGAACTTCATGAATGATTATAAGACCGTCGGAGGCGATCGCGCCTCCGACCCCAAACTGCTGTCTCCGCTCTTTCTCACCGGCGGCAGTGGCTATCTCGGGCGCAACCTGATCCGTCACTTTGTCGGCAAAGGTTTCGAGGTGGTCGCTCTTGCGCGGTCGCAGAAGTCCGCAGATCTGGTCCGCAGCCTGGGCGCAAGGCCGATCGTAGGGCAGCTTTCAAGCCCGGCAGTGGTCGAGGCGATGAAAGGATGCCACTCGCTGGTCCATGCCGCCGCACATACCAGTCACGGTCTCGAGACCCCCGAACATGTCGCGGTCAATGTCGAGGGGACGCGGGCGATATTCGCTGCTGCCCGGCAGGCGGGTGTGCGGCGTGCCGTGCATGTCAGCACGGAGTCGGTTCTTCTCGACGGGCGCGCGCTCATCGATGTCGACGAAAACCGGGCGATGCCACCGCGTTTTCCCGGCGCTTACTCACGGACCAAGGCCGAGGCGGAGCGGATCGTGCGGGCACAGAGCGGCAACGGGTTCGAAGCTGTCATCGTGCGACCGCGCTTCGTCTGGGGGCGGGACGACACCACCGCCTTGCCTATCCTGACGCAAGCCGCGCGGTCTGGGCAGATGGCATGGATCAACGGGGGCGATTACCTCACTTCTGCTACGCATGTCGCCAATGCCTGCCATGGCATCGAACTGGCGCTGCTGAAGGGCCGGGCCGGAGAGGCCTATTTTATCACCGACGGTCCCGCCGCGACGTTCCGCAGCTTCGTGTCCCGCTTGCTGGAAACGCAGGGCATCGCCGCGCCTGAAAAGGAGGTGCCCGGCTGGCTGGTGGGCGCGGTGGCGCGCATCGGTGAGGCTATGGCACGGCTTTCCGGAGGCCGGATCAAACCTCCGGTCACCCGGCAGGATCTCGCGACGATGGCCGTCGAAGTGACGCTAGACATCAGAAAGGCCGAACGCGAACTGGGATATGCCCCGGTGGTCTCGGTGGACGAGGGGATGGCGGAACTCCGGCGCCTCGCTAGCGCTGGCCAGGATCAGCAGAAATAGGCGTTGGGGACGGGCGCGGCGCCGGGCTGGCCTGCTTCCACCCATTCCAGCTTGCCCTTGAGGAAGACCAGTGCGGCATCGAGTTCGCGCTGGCGTTCCTCAAGGCGGGCGATCTGCTTGCGCAGGACATCACCGGTCCGCTCGGGCGATCCCGCGCCCCGGCGATACTCTTCCGCGAGCGCACCGATCTCGGCGAGCGAATATCCCAGCGACTGCTGCAGCCTGATCATCTGCGCCGCCGTCACATCGTCGGCGCCGAACACCTGATAGGGGTTGGTGCCACCTTTGCGCGCGCTGCGCTCAGGCTTCAGCAGGCCCTTTGCGATGTAGAATCGCACCGTATCGACCGAGAGTCCGGCCTCTTTGGCGAACTGCGAAATCAGCATGAAAACACCTTGACCATGGACCATACTCCACACTTATAGGATCTGCCTGTCAATATCCGGAGTTGTTCAATGACTGGCATAAATCGTCTTCCGCAGATCGCGCTCGGCAATGGCGGCCCCACTATCGGTATCCAGGGCCTGGGCTGCATGGGCATGAGCGAATTCTACGGCGACACCGATGAAACGGAATCCCGCGCAACGCTGGAACTGGCGCTGGAACTGGGCGTCACCATGTTCGATACGGCGGATGTCTACGGCATGGGCGAAAACGAGCGCTTTCTTGCGCCTTTCGTACAGGCGCATCGGGACCGGGCGGTTATCGCCACCAAGTTCGGCTATGCGCGGACCCCGCAGACCCCCGATGACTGGAGCCTCGACAATCGCCCGGAATTTATCCGCCGCGCTGCGGAGGACTCGTTGCAGCGCCTCGGCATCGAAGTGATCGACCTTTACTACATGCACCGCCGCAGCGCCGATGTGCCACTCGCCGACTCGATCGGCGCGATGGCCGACCTCGTCGCTGAAGGCAAAGTGCGAGCGCTGGGCCTTTCCGCCGTCAGTGCCGAGGAACTGCGCGAGGCGCATGCCGTGCACCCGATCGCCGCGCTCCAGTCGGAATGGTCGATCTTCACACGCGACATCGAGGCCGAGATCGTACCCGCAGCGGTGGATCTTGGCGTCACGCTCGTACCTTACTCGCCGCTGGGGAGGGGAATGTTGACCGGACAGGCCTTCGCCGAAAACCTCACCGCCGGAGATGCCCGATCCTACTTCCCACGTTTCTCGGTCGAGAACCGCGAGGCGAACATGCGCCTGGTCGCCAAGATCGATGAGATCGCGCAAGGGCAGCGGGCGACGTCGGCGCAGGTCGCGATAGCCTGGCTCTATTCCAAGGCCGGCGAACTGGGCGTCGCCGTTTCGCCGATTCCCGGCACGCGCAATCGCAAGCGTTTGCAGGAAAACGTGGCTGCTGCGTCGCTGACGCTTGACCCTGCGGCAATGGCGGAACTGGAACCGCTGGCACGCAGCGTTGCGGGAATTGCCATCTGATCCATGCGTTCGGCGAGTTGTTCCCAAGGGAGCAACTCGCTGTCCGGCCAGGCGGCGTTGTCTTGAAAGGGCGGCTTTAGGCACCCGATGCGTCAGGCGCCCGGACGTTCGAACTTACCAACCTGTGCCTCCCGGTACATGGCTGCCCCATATTGCTGGAAGCCGAGGCGGTGCGCGAGTTTCGTCGATGCCGCGTTCGCGACGTCGATGATACAGACGGTGCGCGGTGCGCCATGCTCATGGTCGAACCAGCGGAGCAGAGCCGTCATGGCTTCCAAAGCATAGCCCTTGCCATGCGACGCGCCTGCAAAGAGCCAGGCCGCTTCAGGCCTGCCGTCGAAATCCACGCCAAGCCCGCGCCGAAAGTCTGCCAGGCCGACTTCGCCGATGAAGGTACCGCTGCTGCGTTCGAAGACGGCGAACATGCCATATCCGAGAAGGCTCCAGTGACCGGCATAGCGCAGGAGCCTGTGCCATGTCTCTTCGCGCGTTGTTGGCAGGCCACGGATGAATTCGTGCACCGCCGGATCGCGCGCGAGCGCGAAGACGTGATCGAGATCGTCGAGTGAATGAGGGCGTAAAATCAGGCGGTCGGTCGAAAGCATCCGGAAATCCGTTGGAGTTTGTGTGGCGGATCGCATGCAGGTGCCCTGGCTCAATCGGCAAGGAGGCCATTACCGCATATGCCCGCGCGCGCAATCGGGACGGCGAAGATCATCCTCGCCGCCCCATTTCGCGGACGGGTCAGGTGCGCAGAAGGGAGACTTCCGGCGGCACGGTATCCAGCCACCAGATAGGATCGGCAGTCCCGTCGCGGATCGTTCCGTCACGGCAGGCAAAGTGCCGAGCGTCGCGTCCCGTCTCGGCAAGTTCGCCGGACATGGCCCGTTCAAGCCATTCTGCTCCGAACCGGAATATCTCGGCCGCGACCCCGCCGAGAGGATGGAATTCATCCTCATAGACCCGCAATTCCTTGGGGGCCTTGATGCGCTCGTAGCTTGCGATCGCTTCCTCGAGGCGGGTCAGTTCGTCGAACTCGCCAATCCCGACCAGCACCGGGCACTCGATCTGCGCGACGATATCGCCCAGAGGCATCTTTGCGGCGATCTCCCGATCGAAGGCGGCTTCGTCGGTGTAGCCCGACATGTACATGTAGTTGCTCTTGAAGCTTGGCTGAGCGCGCTCGAAGATCGTCGTGAACTCACCGGTAACGCCTTCGAAGCTGGCGAAGGCCTTGATGCGACGATCGGACGCGGCGGCGCGGTGGCCCCAGTAACCGCTCATGCTGATGCCGAACATTCCGATCCGGTCGCCGTCGACTTCCGGCAGGGATGACAGATAATCGATGTAGGCGCTGATTGCCCTCTCGTAATTGTCGAGAGATACCGTGAGGCCCTTGGCCCGCGTTTCGCCTTGTCCCGGGCCTTCGATCGAAAGAGCGACGATCCCCCGCGATGCGTAGTAGCGATCGGCGGCGTAGATGTAGTCTTCCTTGATCATGTCCATGCCGGGGCCGAGGATGACGGCAGGTGCGTTCGTGACAGGTCCCGCAGGCAAGTGCAGCAAGGCGTGGATTTCCCCGCCCTCGAAGTCGAGGACGACGCGGCGCACGCGGTTGTCCCGCAGTATGCCGATCCGTTCGACGCAGATGTTCGCATGGCCGCGGAACGCCAGTTTGCGCGGATCACCGGCGTCGAAGATGGAATACTGTGCGCGCCCCCACATCACGGCTGCCCGCGTGTAGAGGTCGGCCGCCGTCTGCGCGAATCCCTGTCGGTCGTGGTGTTCGGCTCGTTTCTCGATCTCGCCGGCCACGGTCGCCCACGCCTTCGGAAGCATCGCGCCACTCTTAACCATCGAGAAAACCCGGTCGAAATCAGCGGGGTAGTGTCCAAGCTGCACGAGCGTCGCTTTTGCTTCCGGGTGCAGGGCATTGAAGCCCCCTTGCGAGAGGGCAATATCCAATGCCCATGATTGTCCTGCCGATCGTATCGTCATATCGCGAACTCCAGTTTCTGATTGCATTTTGCCGGCAATGAAATTTAGATAAGTATCTTAGCTAAATTCTGCAAGGGTGGAATGCTGTCGCCGTGGAGAAAGTCCGAATGCCGGCCGAAAACGTGGAAAATGCGCGTAAAGAGGCGCTCGATGCGCTGGCGCGGGCGGTTTACAAACTGAGTGCGGCTGATGCTCGAATGCGTGGACGCAGTTCGCGGACAGCCGACACGCTATCGCTGTCCCAGGCGCGGGCATTGAAGGTTCTGGCCGAGCAAGGCGCCAAGTCAGTCGGGGATCTCGCCATTGAAGTCGAGACTACGGGTGCGGCAACGACGCAGCTGGTTAACGGGCTGGTCGCTGCGGGCTTGGTCGAGAAGCGCCCTTCGGAACACGACAAACGCGCGATGGTCGTTTCCATCAGTGTTCTTGGAGAGACCCTCCATCGCAAGCGCAGCGATCATATTGCTCACTGGATGATTGAGAATATTGGAGATTACGATCCTGTTGTGATTTCCCAATCTACAGACATTATCATTCAACTGGCGGATCTCTACGACGCGCTGTAGCCGGCCCACTAACGAACCATGAACAGCATGATCCCGAACACGACGGCGCGGATCGTCGGCATCCATTCGTTGGCGACGGACAGGGTGGCAAGCCCGCCCGACAGGACGGCGCGGTTGGCCATGACCCGTGCCGCCGAGGCCGGGCTGTCCTCGAACAGGACGTCGCCGACGCTGCCTGCCAGCATAACATGGGTGAGAAGGCTCTGCGCCGTCATCGGGTGGCCGAGCATCATCTGGCCCATCTCACCCAGCTGCTGCCGGCACCGGGCCAGCTGCTGCGCGTTCGCGGCGTCGTATCCGGTATGCACGCAGATCTGCCGCGAATAGTCCTCGAACAGCGCCGGATCGGAAAGTCGCCCGGAGATGTGGGTCCAGGCCTCGGTGCAGCTTACGGTCGTGCCACCCTTGTCGCTCCCGGTGTAGACCGTCGAGAACGTGGCTGGTCCCGCCATCGCGGCAAACGCGGAGGGCAGGTCGGTCGTTGTTCGAAACAACTGGTCGTCGTCGATGCCGTAGGCAGGCGAAACCCGGGCAACGGGATAGCACTGGCGCACATAGTCCTTGATCGTCGCGTCGAGGAACGTGTCGGTCATCGGACCGCGCGGAGACACTGCGTTGAGGAACAGGTCGAAGCTGTGGCCGCCCGCCCCGAACTCGATTTTCGCATTGGGGTCGAGAGTGTTGTCGTCGATCGTCTCGACAAGCGCGCGTTCCATCATGTTGGTGGCTCCGGCCACCAGCACGAGGAGATTGGGAACCCCGCCAACCGGCTGATAGGCATTGCGGACGCGATCGTAGACGTGGACCGTGCCGGTGCTGGCGACGAGCCCGACGAAGACGCCGACGCCGAAAAGGATCTGGAAACCGAAGGCGACGAGACCCATGCCGGATCCGCGTACGCTGGCGAGAATGGCTCCCAGGCCGATACCGACCGTAGCCACTATCAGCACCAGCGTCTCGTAGCGGGGATCGCCGAAAATCATCGAGACCAGGCGGAATGCGTCCACCGTCTCGGCGAAGCCGTCATAGGTGTGGAAGCTCGTGTCGACCGCGAGCGCGGGCTGTGCCGAGAGGACGCAGAAAAGCGCGAAAGCGAGGATTGCGCGGCGCATGGCTGGCATGACCTATCGGCTGCGGGCGGCGGCGCCGGCGGTATCGCGCGCGTCGCGGTCACGCTCGCGCAGCAGGCCGGCATAGTTCGCCGAAAGGTTCGCGGCAGAAAGCGCGGCCATGTAGCTCTGGCGCATCTGCGCACGCTGGCGGAGCACTTCGTCGCGCAGGTCGCGCAACTGCTCGATACCCTTGGACAGGATGCGGGTCTGGCACACGCTGGCGTTGGCGCTGTCCGCCGCGCCCGCGACGGTCGCACCGCGTTCCGCGTTGCTCACCGTGAAATCGATGGTCCGGGTGAGATCGTTCAGCATCTGGTAGGCCAGCGTGAGCGCCACCAGTTCGTCCGTATCGCCGATGACGGATTCGGCCACACCTTGCCGCACGCCCCACTCGAGCATGCGATAGACCGGCAGCGTCCGCACATTGGCGACGAACTGGCGTTCCTCGGTCGTCAGCGCAGCGCGGGTACGGATTTTGGTGGCGATCGACTGCATGCGCTCGCGCGCGAGCACCAGAGCGCCGCGGCCTGAACCATCCTGCGCGCAGTCGGCGGCGCTGGGCGGAAGGTTGAGCGAGCGGCGCTGGACCCTGCCGGTCAGGAAGTCCTGAGCGCTCCCGGTATCCTGCGCCGGGCACTGGGGGATCGCGGTGAACAGCGGGACCTTGTCGTTCGCATCCCAACGCATGTAGACGTCGCCGACTCGTGCCCGCATCACGCTGGCCCAGTCTCCGGCGCCAACCCGCGCCGCGGCATGGCTGAGGAGCGAGCCGGTGCGAAAGATGTCGGTGACCTCGGCCGGGCAATTCGCCAACGCGTCCTTCAGGTCCTCGGTCGGATTGTTCGCATTGGCCTCGATCTTCTCGCGGCTGTTCTGGTAACTCTTCGCGAACCCCTGCTTTACCGAACGGTAGCCGGTCATCTCCTCTATGATCCCGGACATGTTGTCGTCGCCCTTGGCGATCTGGACCATGCGGTTGGCCAGCCGGCAGTCGTTGACCTGGATCGAGTTCAGGTAATTGGTCGCCGCCTCCATCTTCGAGATTATGGTCTACCCATATTCGCGTCCCGCGATCACTCGACCGTACGATCGGAGCGAAATTGCGCACGATTCGGGTGGAAATGATCTCGACCCCCTTTTGCCGGACACGCTATTGCGAGGCAATCGCATTTAATGGGGGTTTAATCATGAAGCTTATGTGGGGAGCGTCTCTCGCGGCGCTGACGATGGCCGCTGCGCCGGCGATGGCAGAAGAAAGTGCCGACAATGCCGCGGGTGGCAGCGAAGACAGCAGCACCATCATCGTCAACGGCCAGAAGGCCATCGGCGACGGCCAGGTCGCCACCACCGCGCGCATCGGCATCCTGGGCGATCAGGATGTGCTCGACACGCCGTTCAGCACGTCCTCGTTCACGTCGGAGTTCATTGCCAACCAGCAGGCCAACTCGCTGGGCGAGATCATCGAGAACGATCCTTCGATCCGCCCCTTCGGCGCGGCGCCGCGCGGCTCCAGCTGGACGGCGTCGTTCTTCGTTCGCGGCTTCAACTCGAACATCCCGGACAACGTATCGGTGAACGGGCTGTTCGGTCTGGTCAGCTATGCGCCCTCGATCAACTACGTCGAGCGGCTCGATATCTTCAAGGGGCCCAGCGCCTTCCTCAGCGGCGCACCGGGGGCTGTCGGTGGCACGTTCAACTTCGCGCCCAAGCGCGCTTCGGCCGAAGGCAATCGGCAGGTCGAGGTCAGCTATCTGAGCGACAGCCTGTTCGGCGGATCGGTGGATCTTGGCCAGCGCTTCGGCAAGGGTCGTTTCGGCCTGCGCGCCACCGGCGTCTATCGCAGCGGCGACAACGCGATCGACGGCGGCTCGTTCAAGCAGAAGAACGCCTCGCTGGGGCTGGACTACGCTTCCGAGACCGTGCGCATCGGCGCGGATTTCATCTATGAGGATACCTGGAACCGGGGCTATCTCTATAACGTCAACCTCGCCAGCAGCTATCCGACGAGCGCGCCTTTGCCGGCCGTGGTCGATGGCAGCCATCGTGGACAGCCGGAATGGATGGGCGCCGGCTACAAGAGCCGGATGGGTCTGGTGCGCGGCGAATGGGACTTCGCGCAGGATTGGACCCTCGGCGCGGCTTACGGCCACAGCTTCGCTACGGGCGGCTACGATTCCTACTGCACCGTCGAGATGCTCGATGCCGCCGGCAATGCGCGTTGCAGCGCGGCAGGGTATTACTCAGAAGAAAAGAACGACAGCGCGGACATCTCGGTCCGCGGCAAGTTCGCGACCGGGCCGATCTCGCACAGCCTGACCTTCGGCGCCAATTACCTGAACCGCGTCGGCTCGAACAATGGCGGCACCGCATTCGCGACGACGTATTACTTCAATTTCTACGATGCTGCCGACCGCCCCGGCCGGCCGACCTATCCGGAGGAACCGGCAACGCTGCTCGCGTCCAAGCGCCGCGTTTCGGGCTTCTTCGCAGGCGATACGATGGGTATCGCCGATGACCTCGTGACCCTTACCGTCGGTGCGCGCAAGACAACCATCCGCACTCTGTCCTACAACCGCACCGGCGCGCAGACCTCGGCCAGTGACAAGGGCAAGTGGACGCCGCTGGTGGCAGGCACGATCCAGCCTACCGAAACGCTGACCATCTACGGCAACTACATCCAGGCGCTCGAACCCGGCGGCATCGCCGGAGGAACGGCGGCGAATGCCGGCACCGTGTTCCCCCCTCTCGTCAGCAAGCAGATCGAAGGCGGCGCCAAGTTCCGGTTCGGCGGACTGCTGGCGACGGCGGCGTGGTTCCGGATCGACAAGGCCAACCAGTATCTGGACACGCGCACCACGCCGCCGATCTACGTGCAGGACGGCCTGCAGCGCAACGAAGGCGTGGAGCTGGCGCTGGCGGGCACGCTGCTGCCCGGCCTCAACGTCATCGCGGGCACCGCATGGATCGATGCCAAGCAGATGCGCACGGCAGGCGGTACCTTCGACGGCAAGGATGCGCCCGGCGTTCCGGACTTCAGCGCAAGGCTGAACCTGGACTACCGGTTGCCCTGGATCGAGGGCGTCACCGTTTCGGGCGGCTACATCTACACCGGCAAGTCGGTCTTCAACAACCTCAACACCCGCATGGTGCCCGGCTGGGATCGCTTCGACCTGGGCGCCGCGTGGAAGTTTGCGGTCTCAGGCACGGATCTGACCGCGCGTTTCTCGGTCGAGAATGTGACCAACAACAAGTACTGGGTCTCCTCAGGCAACAACAGTCTGTATCAGGGCACGCCGCGTTCGCTGGCGCTGTCGCTCACCGCAGACTTCTGACGCCGTGAGCGGTCCGCCCATCAGCCTGACACGCCAGACCTGGGTGGTCGTGCACCGATGGGCAGGCCTGACCATGGCCCTGTTCCTGATCGTCGCGGGTGCGACCGGCATTCTCCTCCCCTGGGAAGAGGAACTGACCCTGGCGAGCCGTCCGATCCTGTCTCGGGCGGCACCTCCCTATCCCGGCGCACGCACGCTCGATGGCGTAACGCTAGCGGAGCGCGCCGCCGCCCAGACCGGTGGGCAGATTGGCTTCGTTCCGCTCGATATTCCAACCGACCACGTGGTTCGACTGTCGGTGCAGGCGCGCAAAGGGCAGCCTACGCTCGGATATGACGCGCTATGGGCAGACCCATACACCGGGCAGATCCGCCTGAAGTTTCGCTATGGTGTCCTTGCCGATGGGGCACAGAACATCATCCCCTTCCTCTACGAAGTCCATTACAGCCTGGCGCTGGGTGCCTGGGGCATATGGGCATTCGGCGTAGCCGCGCTGATCTGGACGCTCGACTGTTTCGTGGGCTTCTATCTGACCCTGCCGATGCGCCTCAAGCCGGGCGCTCCCAAATCGAAAGCGGGCAAGTCGTGGTGGGCGCGGTGGCGACCGGCGTGGACGGTGCGCAAGGGCGCGCGGGGCCACAAGCTGAATTTCGACCTGCATCGGGCCAGTGGCCTGTGGCTCTGGCCGTTGCTGCTCGTCTTCGCCTGGTCCAGCGTCGGCTTCTGTCTGCCTTCCGTACATCGTCCAGTCATGACGATGCTGGGCGCTTCGGCCGATTTCTCCCCGCCCACGCTGACGCAACCGCTTGACGAGCCTCCGATAGACTTGCGTACCGCCCGGCGCATTGGGCAGCAGCTTGTCGCCCACGAGGGACAGAACCGGGGATTCAGGGCCGAACGCGAAGGCTATTTGTTCTATCGCCCGGCCTGGGGGCTTTACGGCTACAGTGTCCGGACCACTGCCGATCCAGCGGACGAGGATGCGCAGACCCGGGTCTGGTTCGACGCGCGGACCGGCAGGCTCTTCGCTTTCCAGGGTGCCTTGGGGGAAAACACCGCGGACGCCGTGATGCGCTGGTTCTACATGCTGCACATGGCCCAGGTCTTCGGGCTGCCGTATCGCATCTTCGTCTCTGTTCTGGGCCTCGCCGTAGTGGCGCTGAGCATCACCGGCATTGCTATCTGGATGAAGAAGCGCACAGCGAGGCTTCTCGGCAAGCGGCGGAAACCCTCGACCAGATCGGTCAAAAGCCATGCCTCTAAGTGCGGCTAAACTGCCAGCCGTAACCGGCGGCCGCTTTTAGGACTGACATCGCGGCGATCAAATGTCGTGAAAGGGCGCGAAGCAGAACGATGGTTTGTCGGCAGACAAGGGTAGCAAGGAGAAAGGCAAGTTTTGGAGTAGACTGCCAGCAGCCGCCCTTGGCGATTTTATGGGGCGCTGATGAATTCCGCGCGACCTCCATATCGATCAGCATATTTTCATTCCGGCGTTCGCCAACCTATCAATGCAATTGTGAGACTGCCGACCAATGGCAAGCACAGGGTGGTCAGGTTGAATGCTCGCAGCGAGATATCATCGCATACCATGCATACCGGCCCTTGCACTGCAATCACGGACCCCAAGAGCATATTACCCAGCCCCGAGGCATATTTCAGCGTTGCGAGAAAGGCCCCGACAGGAAGGGCTTCCGCTAAGGCCGGACCTGCGCTGCGCACACTGCCTGCAAGCAGGGCCCATATCGCCATGTTCATGCCGCCCTGAGCGACACCTATCAGCGCGGCGACGGCCAGAGCGCCTTCAGCGGCTTGCACCTTCATCATCCCCACCAGCGCGAGCGCCATAAAAAGGTGAGCGCAGATCAATATGCGCGATTGTGACCAGTGGCGAGAAAGGCGCATCCACATGAGTAGGGACAAGGCCTGCATCATAGTGATGATGGACAATGCCCGCCCGGCCCAGGCGGCGTCACCGAAATGAACCAGGCCGAAAAATGGCAGGGCCCTCCCGAACAAAGGGACGAGGCAGGATTGCAGGGCGATCAGCAGCAAAACGCGCCGAAATGCGCGATTGCGCCACAAGGCCAGCCATAAATCACCGGATCGTCGGGCATCGTTACTGGTCGCCGCTGCCGGCAAATGGCGCGTAACCAGCCGCGCGCCGGTCAGACACGCCAGATAGAGCAGGCCACCCAGCACCGCGAACAGGGCGAAGGCACGCTCTTGGGCATGGCGGTCTGCGATCGCGAGAATATGAGCTGCCGCCAATCCGACAAGCCCACCCCCAATGGCGCTGAAGATTAGGCGCAGGCCAGAAACAACGGACCCGTCCCGTGGCGTGGCCGCGACCCGTACCAGCAATGTGTTGTGCCCGACGTCGCACAGTGTGTAGCCCAACCGGCACAGCACGATCGCCCCGATCATCAGCCAACGCCCGGTCTCCTGTGGTAAAGCGAAGATCAGACCGAAGCTGATTGCGCACAACGGTGCTCCCCAGGAAATCAGGCGGGACAGGATGTTGGCGGGGCCGTAGCGGTCTGCCCACCAGGACACGAGGATGTCCGCGGTTCCGTCCCAGACCATCATCATCGCCAGAACGCCCCCTGCCAGCATCGGCGACATGCCGGCAATCGTCACCAGATAGAACAGCAGAAAGCTTTCAAAACTGGCCCAGACTATCGATTTCCCGAGGTTGCCGGCCGAATAGCCGATCTTCACCCCGACAGAAGCGGCTCCTTGCCGCGAGCAATTTCGGAATGCACGCACGATCATGAGGACGGCCCAATAACGTGCCGTGCTTTCATTTTTTTGACATGGCGCAATTATATGGTGCACCGCATGCCAGCGCACCCTCATCCCGAAATCGTCCTGACCGAAGTCCAGAAGCGGATCATTCTTCAGTTGCGCATCGCCGGGCCTACCCCGCGAGTGCATCTTGCATCCATGTTGCGGATGAATACCGCATCGATGACCCGGATGACCCAGCAACTGGTGGCGATGGGCATACTGGAAGAGCTGGGTGCATCTGACGCAACGGCCCGCGGGCGCCCCACTGTTCCGCTGGCGATCTCCGGGCGCGGCGGCTGGTCCGCGGGCGCGACGGTCCATCCGGGTTGGCTGGAACTGGTTGTCATCGATTTCGCCGGCCAGCCAGTTTTCCATGACTCGATCCCGTTCGACGATCCCGATCCCCGCGTCTTCGCCCGCACGATCGATGAACGGCTGCGAGTTCTTATCGCAAGCCACGGCTTCCTGCGCGGCAAGTTCCTGGGGCTGGGCGTTGCCGTGCCCGGCTATGCCCTGGACACAGACCGCAACCGGCGTCAGGTCGTGACACGCCTCTCAGGATGGAGCGATGTGCCGCTGCTGGACATCCTTGATGATACGCTTGGCATGCCGATCTGGATCGAGAACGACGGCACGGCCGCTGCGCTGGCTGAATACTATCAGCCGCATATCATCGGCCACCACCGGTCGGTTCTTGTCTTCTTCCTGGGCCAGGGAATGGGCGCGGGCCTGATCGCAGAGCGTGACCTGTTTCTGGGAGAGCATGGCAATTCCGGCGAAGTCGGACGCCTTTTTCCGGGCAACGCTCCCCGCCCCACAGGTATCGATCTGATGCTCCGTTTGAAGGAAGCGGGCGTGGCAATCGATTCGCTGGCCGAATTGGATGGTCTGCTCGATTCACACGCCGGCCTGATCGACACCTGGGTGGAGCGCGTGGCGCACCAGTTGGAAGAAGCAGCGTTGAGTGGCCTGGTGTGGTTGGACCCGGGCGCCGTCATCATATCGGGCGCGTTGCCCAACCCTTTGCTGCGGCGACTGGCATCGCGAGTGGCAGAGATCAATGCCAGCCGCGACCCGGAGTACCGCGGCCAACTGCCTGAATTTTATGCCTCGCCGATCGGGAGCAAGGCCGTCGTCATCGGAGCTGCCATGGCACCAATCCACGCCATCTCCGCTCTTGGGCACTGACACGCCATACTCACGAAGCTCCATTTAATTACTTGTAAGAAATTAAAACTGTCACGAACGACCGCCAATGCGCCGCCATCGTAATCCCAGGGGGACCATGGCAATGAAGCATATTCTGATGAGCGGCGCCGCAGCGGCGGCCATGATGACGGTGGCAGCGCCCGCCTTCGCGGAGGATGCAGCGGCGAGCGCGGCGGTATCCGCCGAGACGGCGGGAGCCGATGACGTCGCGGGCGACATCATCGTCACCGGTTCCGCGCGTACGCAGCGCCGTTTCGACGTTTCCTACGCGGTCAACAGCCTGTCGCAGGACGACATCCAGAAGCTTGCGCCGCAGAGCATGGCGCAGCTGCTCAACGTCGTGCCCGGCGTGCAGGTGGAATCGACCGGCGGCGAAGTGCAGAACATCACCCGCGTGCGGGGCATTCCGACCGATCGCGGCTACCTCTATTTCCAGCAGGACGGCCTGCCGCTGTTCCACGATCTGGACGGCTACTTTTTCAACAGCGGCGACGGCATGAACCGTAACGACCTGATGACCCAGCGGGTCGAGGTAGTGCGCGGCGGCCCGGCGCCGATCTACGCCAGCGGCGCGGCGGCGATCGCCAACGTCATCACCCGCACCGGCTCCGACACCCCTCAGGGCGCCGCGCAGGTGACGGTGGGCACCTCGGGCCTCTATCGCCTCGATGCCTATCAGTCGGGCCCGCTGGGCAAGGACACCTATTATGCCATCGGCGGCTTCCTGCGCCGCAACGACGGCTATCGCGACGCCGGTTTCCCGACCGACCGCGGTGGCCAGATCCGCGCCAACCTGAAGCACGATTTCGCCAATGGCTTCATCAAGGTTTCGGGCCAGTACACCAACGACCACAACATCTTCTATCTCTCGCTGCCCACGGCGGACCCGCGCGACCCCTCGATCAGCCTGAACCCGTATCTTGATTCACTGACCGGCACGCTGAGCACCCCAGCGCTGCGCTCGGTCGACATCGCGTATCGCGATGGCAACGGCGTGGTCCAGGGCGGAACCCATGACCTTGCCAATGGCCGCCACATGCGCTTCGGCAATCTCCAGGTCGATTACGAGGGCGACTTCGGCGACTGGCACGTGTCGGCCAAGGGCGGATACACGCAGGGCCGCTCTACGTTCGATGCGCTCTATACCACGTCCAATCCCGTGGATGCCGATACGTTCGCCGCCGGCTATCTCGCTGCGGCACGCAGCGCCTTCGGCAGCGACGTGTCGCTGGGCTATACCATTGCTGGCACCAATGGCGCGACGGTCTACGATCCGAACAGCGAATCCGGCTTGGTGCTGTCGGCGCAATATCGCCACACCGATGCGAAGTTCTATTCCGGCCAGGGCGATCTCAGCATCACCCGCAAATTCGAGACGCCGATCGGCAGCCATGATGTGCGTGTCGGCATCTATGGCGCAAGCTGGGGCAGCACGATCTTCGGCGTCTACCAGAACTATCTGCTGCAGGTTGCGAACCAGCCGCAGGTGCTGGATCTTGTGGCCTACAATCCCAGCGGCAGCGTTGCCGGCTATGTCACGGACAATGGCGCGATCACCAATGCCGCTTCGCTGATCGGCGGAAAGTACGACGCGACGATGCTGGCGGTCTACGGCACCGACAGTTGGGACCTGACCGACAAGCTGCGTATCGACCTTGGCCTGCGCCATGAATGGTATGACTACAGCGGCTATTCGCGCACCACGGCTGCCTACGACCTGGGTGACGCTACCACCCTGGCCGACAATGCCATGCGTGGTTTCACCGGCGCAATTGTCAGCACCACGTTCAAGCCCAAGGCGACAAACTGGACGGTCGGCGTCAACTACGACCTGACTGGCAACTTCGGCCTCTATGCTCGCGCGTCGCAACTGCAGGTGCCCGCTAACGGATCTGTCGTGGGTCAAGCCGGCGCATCCTACACGGCTTCGAAGGCCAAGCTGTACGAGGCCGGCATCAAGGCGGTGTTCGGTCGCTCCTACCTTTACCTGACCGGCTTCTACACCAAGTTCGATCCGCTCAACGCCAGCTTCGCTACCTACAATCCCGTCACCGGACGCAGCGATCAGCCGATCCAGTTCCTGGGCTCGGCAGAGGACAAGGGCGTCGAGGCGGACGGGTTGCTGCGGATCGCCGGCCCGCTGTCGATCGCGGGCTCGCTCACCGTGCAGGATCCCAAGTATATCAACTTCACCAGTACCACTGGCGCGGATGCCGGTGACGTTCTGGGCAAGCAGATCGTGCGGCAGCCGAAGGTCTACGGGAATATCCGCCCCAGCCTGGATTTCAGCATGGGCAACGGCGACCGGTTGAGTGTCTATGGCCGCTACGATTATGTGGGCAAGCGGTACGTCGATGTGACCAACACCACGGCGCTGCCTGCCTACGGCTACTTCAGCGCCGGCCTGACCTTCGACCATGGCCCGTGGAGCCTTCAGGTGGTGGGCGACAACGTCACCAACGCGCATGGCTTCACCGAGGGCAACACCGCTGGCGATACGCTGACCGGCCAAGGCACGCCCGAGGCGATCTTCGGCCGCCCGCTGTGGGGGCGCAATGTGCGCTTCGTGCTTGGCCTGAAGTGGTGATCAAAGGCGGCATCCGCGCGATGCCGCCGCGCTGACCGCTCGTAACTCCTGCGAGGGATGGCAGCCCCGCTTGCCGATCCATCGTCTTCATCAAGGTACGGACATGAAATCCTCTCTCTTCGCGCTGACGCTGGCGCTGGGCGCAGCCGCGCCCGCGCAGGCCGCAACGACCCACCCCACTATACAGCGTCTGCGCGCGCCGGACGGCGGCCTAATCGTCGTGGCCCATCGCGGCTGCCATGAAGCGGCGCCCTTCCATGGCTGGGGCCAAGCCCCGGAGAACTCCACAACCGCGCTGAACCGCTGCGCCGAAATGGGTGTCGATGTCATGGAAACTGACGTTCACATGAGCCGCGACGGCTACCTCATCATGATCCATGACGACGTGGTGGACCGGGTCAGTAACGGCACCGGCAAAGTGAGCGACCTGACGCTGGCCCAGATCAAGGCACTTCGGCTCAGGCAGAACCTTGGTGGAGTGGACGCCCCGCTAACCGACCAGACCTTCCTGACGCTCGACGAAATGCTTGCGCTCGCCAAGGGGCGCATCGTTCTCAACCTCGACATCAAGGGGGCGATCTACCCCGAAGTCATCGATGCCGTGGTGCGGGCAGGAGCGCAGGACTGGGTCATAGTGAAAACCTCCGTCGGTCAGGGCTCGGCCCCGCTCGCCACCATGGCGCCTTATGACGCAGTACCTTTTGCGGTCATCCCGGTCAGCACCGATGGCAGTGGGCAGGACATCCCGGCGATCATCGACAGACAGATGGCCGGTCGCATCAAGCCGATCGCTGTGGAATTGCCTTACATCCCGGCGGCAGCTCTGCCTGCGATATCGCGAAAGGCGCGCGCCGCCGGCGTGCGCGTTTGGGTCAACAGCCTGTGGAAGGGCTTCGTGGTGGGCGATGGCGGTGACGTCGATGCCTTACGCCGCCCGGACGCGGTCTGGGGCAAGTTGCAGGCCGATGGTGTGTCGATGATACAGACCGATGAGCCCGAGGCACTGTTGCGGTTCCGCGCAGCGAACACCGCTAGGAAATAGCCTTCGATGTTCCGGCAGCTTTGGGCTTCGGCTCGAAGTCGCCGGGACGACTGGAATGGGCGCGCTTTCCCCGGTCGATACGCTCTCCGAGCAGCAGGTGAAGTCCACCGTCACCGCCCGCCTCGACGAGAAGCTGACGCAGCTTGTGCCGGCCTTCATCGTCCAGAAGCTGCCCGCCTCGGACGGTCCGGAATTCATCCGCCCCGCCTCGCTCAACAACCTGTCGCCCGACATGACGCTGGTTATGGTCAACGGCAAGCGCTTCCACCGCTCCTCGTTCCTCAACGGCAGCGCGCAGGCGACCGATCTTGCGCAGATCCCCTCGTTCGCGATCGGCCACGTCGAAGTGCTGCGTGACGGTGCTTCGGCGCAGTATGGTTCGGACGCGATCGCCGGTGTCATCAACGTGATGATGGACACCAAGCCGGGCTTCTCCGCCTATGCGCAGGGTTCGCAGTACTATCGCGGTGACGGTGAGCAGTACCAGATCGGCGCCCGCGCGGGCTTCGCGCTGCCGAACGGCGGCCACATCGCGGTGACCGGCGAATATGCGGATGCCGCCGCCACTTCGCGCAGCCGCCAGCGCGCCGACGCCATCGCCTTCGAGGAATCGAGCGGCATCGACGTGCCCGATCCGGTCCAGCGCTGGGGCAACCCCAGCCTGAAGACGCTGAAGTTCGCGCTCGACGCCGCGCAGCCGATAGCCGACGACGTCGAAGTCTACGGCTTCGGCACCTTCGGTTCGGGCAAGGGCTGGTCGGACATCAACTGGCGCAACCCGGCGACCACCACCTCGGTCTACAACCAGACCGATGCCTTCCCCGGCTTCGACGTCAACGACATCTACCCGGCCGGCTTCACCCCCAGCGAAGGCGTGCAGTACACCGACTTCCAGGCCACTACCGGCATTCGCGGCGGCAAGTCGGGCAACTTCGCCTGGGACCTTAGCGCTTCGCTCGGCCAGAACGCGACCGAGTTCTACCTCAACAACTCGATCAACGCCTCGCTCGGCCCGGACAGTCCGCTGGACTTCTACCTCGGCCGCAACATCCAGCGTGAATTCAACCTCAACGCCGACGGCGTCTACACACTCGACGTGCCCGCTTTCGCCAAGCCTGTGACGATCGCCTTCGGCGCCGAGCGCCGTGTCGAGACTTACAAGATCCGCGCGGGCGATCTCGAATCCTACGAGGTCGGTGCAGGCGCGAATTACGGCCTTGCCGCCGGTTCCAACGGATTCCCGGGCTTCAGCGACCTGCAGGCCGGATCGTGGAGCCAGACCAGCTACGCGGGCTACCTCGACGTCACCGTGCCCGTCACCGAGGCCTGGAGCGTCGAAGGCGCTATCCGCGACGAGCACTATTCCAGCTTCGGCAACAGCTTCAACTGGAAGGCCTCGACCCGCTACGAACTAAGCCCGTCGATCGCCGTGCGCGGTTCGTATTCGACCGGTTTCAAGGCGCCGACGCCCGCGCAGCTGAATTCCACCAGCACCTCGCAGGGCCTCGATACGACTACGTTGCTGCTCTATACGACCGGCCGCCTCTCGCCGCTCAATCCGGTTGCGCAGTACTTCGGCGCAACCGCGCTGGAACCGGAGACCTCGAAGACCGCGACCGCCGGTTTCGTCTGGCGCACCGGCTTCGGCCTGTCGGGCTCCGTCGATGCCTACCAGATCCGGGTCGACAACCGCTTCAGCACTTCGCCCAGCTACGTGCTGACCGATGCGATCAAGGCCGACCTCATCGCGCAGGGGATCAGCCAGGCAGCGGATTATCGCACGATCACCTTCTTCACCAACGACTACGACACCCGCACGCGGGGCGTGGATTTCGTGGTCTCGTACAAGCACCAGGTCGGGCCGGGCCTGCTCGATGCTACCGGATCGTACAGCTATACCCAGACGCGCGTTACCTCCAGCCAGCTGGTCCAGAGCGACACCACCCGCGTCAAGTACGAGCAGGGCCTGCCCGAGCACAATGCGGTCGCCACGATCAACTACACGCTCGGCCCGGTCACGCTGATGGCGCGCATGCGCTATTACGGCCCGTGGACGGACTCGAGTGGCAACGCCAGCGGCGACATCTTCCAGCGCTTCGGCTCGATGAAGTTCTTCGACGCGGGCGTGACCTATCAGGTGCGCGAGGGTCTGTCGCTGCGGGTCGGCGCGGAGAACATCTTCAACACCTACCCCTATGAGGCGACCTATCAGGCCAGCCGCGGCCTCGTCTATTCGCGCAACGCGCCGTACGACACCAACGGCGGCAACTACTACGCGCGCATCGACGCATCGTTCTAAGTCAGGGAAGGCCGGTCATGACGCCCATACTCAACCGCCGCGCGCTGATGGCGGGCGCGATGACCACCGGCCTTGCCGGCACGCTCGTGTCGGCCTCCGCCCGCGCCGCAAGCCCCCCTCCAATGCCCACGGTGCGGGCGGACATCCGGCCGGACGATACCGATTACTGGGCGAGGGTCGCCGCCCAGTTCGACGTGACGTACGCAGTCACTCAGCTTGAGAACGGCAACTGGGGTTCGATGGCCCGCCCGGTGGAGCAGGCCTACCAGCGCCATCTGCACAAGGTGAATGCCGACAATTCCTATTACGCGCGGCGGGGGCTGTGGGGCGATCTGGTGCCGGTCCGTGCCCGCGCCGCCGCGCTGCTCGGCGTCGCGCCCGAGGAGATCGCCTTCACGCGCGGCGCCACCGAGGCGCTGCAGACGCTGATCGCGGGCTACAACCGGCTGCGGCCGGGCGATCAGGTGCTCTATTCCGACCTCGACTATGACAGCACGCAGGCCGCCTTCCGCTGGCTGAAGCAGCGGCGCGGCGCGGACCTCGTCACCATCGCCATACCCGAACCGGCGACGTACCAGTCGCTGATCGATACTTACACTGCCGCTCTGGACGCGCACCCCAAGGTTCGGCTGATCCTGCTCACGCATGTCGGGCATCGTACCGGCCTTGTCATGCCGGTTAAGGAGATCATCGCGCTGGCCAGATCGCGCGGCGTCGATGTGATCCTTGATTCCGCCCATGCCTGGGGCCAGCTGGACTTCCGGCTCGATGAGATCGGCTCCGACTTCACCGGCCTCACCTGCCAGAAATGGATTGGCGCACCGATGGGTGTCGGCCTCGTCCACATTCGCCGCGAGCGGCTGGATGCTATCGACCCGAACATGAGCGAGGCGGGTAACCCCGATCACGGCACCGCCAGCCGGGTTCACACCGGCACGCCGAACTATGCGGGCTATCTTGCGCTGAACGACGCGCTCGACTTCCACGAGGTGATCGGCACCCCGGCCAAGGAAGCGCGCCTGCGCCATTTGCGCGACATGTGGGCGGAAACCCTGCGCGACCATCGCGGGCTGGAAATCCTGACGCCCGATGACAAGCGTCTGACGTGCGCGCTCACCTCGTTCCGCTTGCGCGGGCGGACATCGGTGGAGGACAACAAGGCGCTGGCGGCGACATTGCTCGACCGCTTCGGCATCTTCACCGTCCACCGCGAGGGACTTGCCAGCGGCGCTTGTGTGCGCGTGACGCCGGCGATCTTCACGGCGGAGGCGGATGTGAAGCGCCTGGTCTCGGCACTGAAGATCGTTACGGATGCCTAACTGTAATGGAATTTCCGAAAAGGAGGCCTTCCATTCCTGCATGAAGCTAGACTGACATTGTTGGTCGTGACGGAGGCAGCGCCTGTCAGACAGTCGAACAGACCTTCCCATTTCGGCCACATCCTAGGGTCCTGACCCTAAGCGTTAGTGACAGAATAGCAGACGTTCTGCTGCTGGAGATCAGATTTGGGCTGCTGAGATGGCGGTTATGGGGCGACGTCGTCTGAAACGTTCTATCTGTGGCCGTCGGGGCCATAGGAGAAGTACCATGGAATTTGATCCGGCTGCTCGCGATCGGGTCCTTTGGGACGCTGGGCGCAAAGTCAGTGCAAAGCGAGCGCTCAAACCCCGTCAGATACTTTGGAGTGGACGTAGAGGACGCTTTGACGCTGGCTAAGGGCACCGAAATATGAAATTTTCGGGCTCCTTGCCGCTGCGAGGAGCCCGAACCAAACCGTGGCGACTACGCGCCTATTTTTGCGATTTCGGGCAGTTCCCACAAATCCTGAAAGCGCTGCTCGTTACTCTGTACCAGAATGGCAGATCGGTGGCGCAGTTCGGAGCGTTTCGGACGATCAACCGATTTTCATAGAGAGTTCGACGTCGTCTGCGAACGGGATCGAGAGATATCCTCCGCCGATCGCACGAACCCGTTTAAGATAATCCGGGCACATATCGGCATTGTCGCCGAGGAGGAGTGCTCCGGGGCGCAGGCGGCTCTCCAGCAGGTCGAGGATGTCGTTGTAGAGACCCTTGGCGCCATCGAGCAGAACGAGATCGATGCTCTCAGGCAGATCACGGCCGAGCGTCACCAAAGCGTCGCCCTCCCGGATCTCGACAAGGTCCAGCAGGCCGCCGGCCTCGAGGTTACTCCGAGCGCGTGCGATCTTCGATGGTTCGAACTCGGTGGTGATTACCCGACCGCCACCATTGTCCCGGATCGCAGCTGCTAGATGCAGCGTCGAGATGCCGAAGGAGGTCCCAAATTCGACGATCGAGCGGGCGTTGCCGAAGCGCGCGAGCATGTAGAGCAGGGTGCCCGCTTCACGGGAGACAGGTAGGGGCAGATCCTTCATCCGCGTGTAGAGATCGAGATACTCGGTCCGGCTTTCGAGCATGGCATGGGCCTGCTCCTCGGTCATGCCGGCGAAGGCTGCGGGGATGTCGATCCGGCTGGCATCGGCTTCGGTGAAGAGGCGGTCGAGCAGGGACGCTACCAGCTCGGATTTCAGGGTTGTCATGTTCTTCTCCGTGATTGTCAGGGCGACCTTGCGCCTGCCCCGAGAATACGACTAATTCGTCGCATTAGTTATTCGCGTTTGGGAGGATGATCGTGGCGAGCCGTGAAAAACCCGGGATTTCTGTGCGCAAGGCGCCGCGTCAGGCCCGTTCCAACCAACTGGTAGAAGACATTCTGACAGCTGCCTCTCGCGTTCTGGCAGAGCAGGGCGCACACCGATTCACCACGGCGCGCGTCGCCGAGCGGGCTGGAGTGAGCGTAGGTTCTCTCTACCAATATTTTCCGAACAAGGCGTCGATCCTCTTTCGCTTGCAGACCGACGAATGGCGGCAGAATGTCGAGCTGCTTTGCGGCATCCTCGAGGACCGATCGAAGCCGCCGTTCGAGCGCCTGCGCGATCTCGTCCACGCCTTTGTCCGGTCCGAGCGCGAGGAGGCACAGATGCGCGTCGCGCTTGCGGACGCAGCCCCGTATTATCGAGACGCCGAGCTTGCCGACGATCCGCGTGAAAGGGCGACAGGGGTCATGCGCGACTTCATAGCGGAGGTGCTCCCCGACTTGGCTATGGATCGCCGTGAGATCGCGATGGAGACCATCAAGATGACCATGTCGGAAACGGGCAAGCGAATTTCTGAGGAACGGCGCCTGTCGGAGCGGAGCGAGGTCTATGCGGATGGCCTAGCGGACATGTTCTGCGCCTATCTCGATCGCCTTTCGGCCAACGGCTGAGCCGCTCTGGGGGAACTATCCTGCTCGTCTCAGCCAGTATCTTGCGATGGCGAGGTGGACCACGCCGAGGAAGCTGTTGGCGAGTTGGTCGTATTGGGTGGCGATGGGCCGATTGATTTTGAGATGGCTGAACATGCGCTCGATGCGGTTGCCCTGCTTGTAGAGCGCCCAGTCATGCTCGATCTGCACGCGGCGGTTCGAACGACCGGGGATGACGGCTTCGATCTGTCGTTCCGCAAGGTCGGCGCGGATGGCGTCAGCGTCATAGCCCTTGTCCGCCAACAAAGCATCGGGCGTGCGCCCTGGCACACCGATCAAAGCATCATACGCCTTGCAGTCCGCTGCCTCGCCACCTGTCAGATGGAAGGCGACTGGTCGTCCGAGGGCATCAGCCAAGCAGTGAGCTTACTGGTGAACCCGCCCCGCGAGCGGCCAAGAGCGCGTCGATGAGTCCCCCTTTTCCACCGGCTGCCGAGACATGCGCGCGAACGGTGGTGCTATCGATGCTGTAATGACCGCTATTCGCCGCTGACCGACCGGTTTACGGCGCCATACGACCTGCGTTGACACGTTTCGCTCCAGGATCGCCGCCTGCGAACTGATAAGGTCGCACAGCGTCGGACGTTCAGCCAAAGAGCGAGCGACGGCCTGGCCAATGGCTGACGCCTTCGGTATGATGCCGGCATCTGAAGTCACTCCGTCCAGATCGAGGGTGCTGACTCACTGTTCAATTTCGTCGCTCAACAGTTCGAGGAGGACCGCCTCCCGGGATTCAAAATAGCGCAGAACATTTGACTTCGCGAGGCGAACCCGGCGGCTCAATTCGTTGAGGCTTACCTCCGCTACCGGTATTTCGGAGAGCATCGCAGATGCCGTCGTCAGGATCACCTGCGACGTTGATCGTGCTGCTCGTCGCTTCTTGCTCTCTGAAATTCCATTCCACCTACCTAATCGCGCATCTCCAAGGGGAAAACGGAGAACCACCTCAACCCCGCTTAAGACACCGCAGGTCTTTTGCCATCAATCAGTATCCTATCTGAACAATAACGAACCGTCGGTCTATTATATGGGCTTGGGTTTGTGCGTCTCATTTTCTCAGCGAAACAGAGGATAGGTAAGCACAATCAATGATTTACAAAGATCGCCTGGGGCCGCCTTTAACCGGAACTTCACAGCTGGTGACGTCATCGAGGACATTAATCTCAGCGGAAAGTGTATCGTCGTCACAGGTGGCGCGCTGGGCCTTGGCGCAGAGGCCGTCCGGGGCTGGCCCCGGCCGGAAGGTGGCCAAAGCGATTACGGAAAGCACCAGCAATCGCAACACTTATGTCGGCGTGCTGGACCTTCTCGACCGAACATCGATTACAGCGTTCGCCGCGCAATGGACGGGCCCGCTCGATGTCCTGATCAACAATGCCGGCGTAATGGCGATCCCTGATCTGCGGCGCACGCGGGAAGGCTGTGGAATGCACTTTGCCACCAACCATCTGGGCCACTTTGCTCTGACGCTGGTGCTGCATGGCGCATTGGCGGCAGTAGGGAATGTTCGCGTCGTGAAGCTTGTCTCGGCCACCCATCATCATGCGCCGGTCGATTTCGACGACATCAATTTCGAGCGACGCGCCTATGACCCCTGCCTCGCCTACGCCCAGTCGAAGACCGCCAACATTTTGATGGCGGTCGAAACGGCCAAGCACTGGGCCGACGATGGCATCTCGGTCAACTCGGTGCATCCCGGCGAGGTTCTGGAGACCGGCCTGATGCGTCACGTCGAAGTCATCCCGGATCTTTAGCAGATGATCGATGCAACACAGCGGAAGACGGTGCCTCTAGGTGCTGCAACGTCGATCTTCTTCGCTTCGTTGCCGCTCGTCGAAGGCGTCACCGGCCGACCCTTCGCCGACAGAAACGAGGCCGAAGTCGGCCGAGAAGGGCTCGAAACACAGGTTTCGCCCCTTACGATCCGGCCAGCGCCGAGAAGCTGTGGGATCTGTCTCTTGGCGCTGTGAAAGGCTGATGCTGGATTGCGCTCGAGTGCGCTGTTGGCTTGGAGCCGGGCGGATACTGTCACTATGACCGCGCTCGCCTACGCCCTGACCGGTGCGATTCTCCTCTCACTTGTTTTGTCTGCGGTCTATGTCGGCATCGGCTCGCATGGATTGTCGGGATGCGACCCTTCCAAGATATTCAGCGGTCAAATATCGCTCCCCAGGAGCGGACGGTCAGCTAACCTGACACCACTCTTCGAGACTGGCCGTGAGCTGAATGTCGCGTTCGCATAACTGAAGGTAAGAAAGCCGCCGGTCGCCCGTTATGGCCCTGCCGAAGCTTCTTGACCGGATTTGAAGGTATAGCTTCCGGCTAGAGCACCTGCCAACGCATCATGCCGCTAGAGACCATGATCTGCCTGGCCAGTTGTTCACCGCAGTTGCACGCGCAGCTGTCTGCGGGAAATCTGACGCTTCGAAGAACAATGCCACCTCTATTTCACAGCCTGTAGTCAGTGAAGAATCAACAGCTACCAATACCTGAAAACGGAAGAGCGAAATTAGCCTTCCCTACTCGGAACAACGAATATTGCAGCTGCTCCCAGAATGGCCGCGATCGCGAATGCCACGAAGTTCCAGATGAAGTTCAATCCATATTGTCCGATCATCGCACCGATCATCGGTCCGCAGACCGCGCCGAAGCGGGAAACGCTGATGAAGCAGCCGACGGCGCTGGCACGTACAGATGACGGATAATAGTTCGCGGCATAGCTGCTGACGATCACGGCAGCCGAAACGCTGCCGATCCCGGCGAAGGCGACCACGGCATAGGTGATCGGCAGCGGCCATTTCACCGCCAGCGCAATGATCGCCACTGCGCCCAGGGCAAAGGCTCCGGCGATGGTGCGCGGCAGGCCGAGACGGTCGGCGATCCAGCCCAGCCACACGCCGCCTGCCGCGGAGAACAGCGCGAACACGCCCAGGAACATGATGCTCGGGCCAAGGTCGTACCCGGCGGTGCGCATGATCTGCGGCAGCCAAGTGTTGAGGCCATAGACCAGGATCATCCCAGCAAAGTTGGCTAGGATGAAGCCGAACGTGGCCGGGGCAAGCTCGGCGCTAAAAATGCGCGCCATCGCCTCGCGCCAAGAGGCGAGGTTGTCCGCCTTTTCTGGAGGTACGGGGACGTATACGCCAAGGCGCTGCGCCAGCGCGGCGGCAGGCCCGGTACGCCCCTTCGAGGCGAGGAACGCGACGGATTCGGGAAGCAGCGCGGCGATGACCGGGGCAAGCATCGCGGGGATCACGCCGATGCCGATCATGGCCCGCCAGCCAAACCGCGCCACCAGCAGGGATGAGATCAGCGCAGAGGCGAAGATGCCCAGCGAATAGCCGGTATACATCAGCCCGAACTGGCGGTTGCCCTTGCCGGGCAGGGCATATTCGCTGGTCAGCGCCGCGCAGACAGGCACGATGCCGCCCACGCCTATGCCCGCCACGAAGCGGCACAGCGCGAACAGCACGGGCGTGGGCGCCAGCGCGGCCAGCCCGCTGAAGGTCGAGAACAGGCAGAGGCAGGCGAGGAACGTGGGCTTGCGCCCGATCCGGTCGGCGATGCCTCCGAACAGGAAGCCGCCGAAGAACATGCCCACCAGCACCGCGCTGGCCATCAACCCCGCAACGGCGGGGGAGAGGTGCCATTGCGGGTCCGCCATCATCGCGGGCAGCACCGCGCCGAACACGCCGACGTCGTAGCCCTCGGAGAACAGTCCGAACCAGCAGATCGCAGTGACCCGGCGCGAAGTGCGCGCCGCGAGGGGCAGGTCGAAGGTGCCGCCGGAGTGAGGGTAAGAGCTCGGGGCGGAAATCGTATCGGCGCTCGCCATCACAGTTGCTCCTGCGCGCAGGCCCGCCATGCGGCCTGTCCGGTGGGGGACGTGACAGCTTCCACCCGCACCGCCGCGCCCTGCGTCAGTTCAGGCGCGGCAAAGACGATCATCTGCGGCCCGCAATCGAGCACGACCGTCCCGAGCCGCAGCGGCAGCAGGCCCTCGAACGCCGGCTCCAGCGTGCGGTGGATGCTGCAGGTCGCCAGCAGGCGCCCGTTGGCGGGCACTTCGCGCCAATCGAGTTCGTCGCCGAGGCACGACAGGCACGCCTCGCGCGAGGGATAGTTCACGGTGCCGCATGACCGGCATTTCTGCAGCACTATGCTCATTGTCCCGCTCCGAGAATGACCGCGCCGCTGGCAAGGCAGCGGTCGAAGTTGACCATGCCATAGCCGCTTGCCAGTGCGAAAGCGGCATCAGGAACAAGGTCGCCAAGGGGTTGGCGCGTCAGCTGGCGCAGCGCCTCGACCACCGGCAGGAACCCGCCGGCAGCGCCCGCCTGGCCGCAGGCGAGCTGGCCACCGCAGGTGTTGAGCGGAAAGTCTCCGCCCGGCCCCAGATCGCGCCCACGCAGGAAGGCGGCGCCTTCGCCCTTGGCGCAGAAGCCCAGATCCTCCACCTGCATGGCGACGATGACGGGGTAGTCGTCATAGACCTGCAGGCAGTCGATCGCCTCAGGGCCGAAGCCGGCCTGTTCATAGAGGGCGTCGCGGTCCATCGCCCAGCCACCACGCACGGCGACGGGATCGCGAAAGTAGCCATTGTGCCGCTCGATCGCGCCGTGGATGCGTGCGTTCGCAAGGCCGAGTTCACGGGCCTTGTCCTCGCTCATGACAAGGAAAGCCTCGGCCCCGGCGCAGGGCATCACACAGTCGAACAGGTGCAGCGGCTCGGCGATGGCGGGGGCTGCTAGGTAGCCGTCGAGATCGAGCGGTTTGGAGCGCAGCAGGGCGTTGGGATTGGCCGCGCCGTTGCGGCGTTGCTGCACCGCGATGTGCCCAAAGTCCGCGCGGCTCGCCCCATTGGCGGTCATGTAGTGATCGGTGATGAGCGCGAAGGGCGCGTTGGGCCCGGCCGCGCCGTAGGGGTAGACGGCTTCGCTGGAAAAACGGCTGAAATCGCGCACCAGTTCTCGGAAGTCCTGCGGGCGGGCGGTATCGGCGGCGATGCATGCGACGATCCCGGCATCGCCGCACTGGACTGCCCGTGCCGCACGGCGCAGCGCCATGACGCCGCTGGCGCCGCCGGTGGGCAGCCACTCGATCCAGCGGGGCGACATGCCGAAATGCTCGGCGAGGGCGACCGTGGTGTCGTGCCCCATCGTGAAGGAGGATACCGCCAGGCCGTCCACCTCGTCCTTGGCGATGTCGGCCCGCTCCAGCAGATCGCGCAGCGCCCTGCCGGCGAACCAGATGGCCGAACGGTCGCTGCGCCGCTCGTAGGGGACCGTGACCGGGCAGGCCACCGCGACGCCGTCGTAGCCCGCCGGCAGCGCGGTCATGCCGGCTTTCCGGGGCGGGAGACGGTGTAGCCGGCGGCCTCGCGGTCCCAGGTCTGCACGGTCACGCCCGCTTCGCGCAGCTTGAATTTCTGGACCTTGCCGTTGTCCGTCTTCGGCAGGTCGTCCGCGAACAGGACATAGCGCGGGACGGCGAAATAGCTCATCCGGGGTTGGCAGAAATCGAGCAGTTCTTCGGCGCTCAGCACTTCGCCGGGCTTGAGCACTGCCGCGACCATCACTTCGTCCTCGGCCAGTTCGGAAGGCACCGGGTAGACCGCCGCATAGGCCACGGCAGGGTGGGAGAGCACCACCTGCTCGACCTCGTAAGCGGAGATGTTCTCGCCCCGGCGGCGGATCGCGTCTTTCATGCGGTCCATGAAGTAGAACCGGCCGTCGGGCGCGCAGTAGACGCGGTCGCCGGTGTGGAACCACAAGTCTCGCCGGCTTTCCGCGGTGGCCTCGGCCAGGCCGAAGTAGCCGGAGGCCATGGCATGGGGGTGATCGCTGCGCACCACCAGTTCGCCCGGCGTTCCGGCGGGGACGGGGAAGCCCTGCGGATCGACGACGCGGGCGCTGAAGCCGGGGCGCACCCGGCCCATAGCGCCCAGCGTCTGGTCGGCAAGACGGTCGCCGATGATGAAGTTGGTTTCGGTCGAGCCATAGCCGTCGATGAAGCCGATGCCGTAGCGAGCGCCGAATTCGGCCCAGAAGCCCTTGGGTACGCCCGGGGCCAGCGCCACGCGCACGCCGTGGGTGCCGTCCCGATCGGAGGGCGGGGTGGCCAGCAGGATGGCCGCCATCGCCCCCAGCAGGAACGTCACCGTCGCGCGGTGCTCATGCAGCGCAGGCACGAAGCCCCGCGCGGAGAAGCGCTCCAGCACTACCAACGTGGCACCGCTCAGCAGCGCCTGAAACACGCTGCCCAGCGCGTTGATATGAAACAGCGGCAGCGAGGTCAGCAGCACGTCGCGCTCGGTCACTTCGAGCACGTCGATGCCGTTCAGCCCCCACCAGAAGAACTGGCCGTGCGGGCAGCACACGCCCTTCGACGGCCCCGTCGTCCCCGAGGTGTAGATGATCGCGGCGGTGTCGGCGGGCGAGGTGGCGACGGGGCTGGCGATGGCCTCTTGCCCAAGCGGCGGCATCGCACGCAGGGCAAGGTCGTCGAGCCGCGGGATATCCGCCTGGGCCAGCACCCAGACCGCCTGCAGCGCCAGCGCCGCGCGGTCCAGGTAGGCCAGCGTACCGACCACTTCGGCATCCGCCACCAGCAGCCGCGCGCCGCTGTCCTTGAGGATGTGCTGCAGCTGCGGCCCGCGTGAGGACAGGTTGATCGGCACGGCGACCGCGCCGATCCACGCACAGGCGAAGAACAGGTCGATGAACTCCACCCGGTTGCCGCACATGATTGCCACCCGGTCGCCCGCCTCGATGCCGCCGGCCCGCAGCAGGTGCGCGGTTCGGGCCACCCGGTCGCTGACATCGCGGAAGGAATAGGATGCGGTATCGAAGCGCAGGAACTCACGCGCGCCGAGGCTGCGCGCCTGCCGGACCAGCAGTTCGGCCACGGTGCGGGTCGTCGGCGCGAACTGGGCAAGGATGTCGGCCACGCCTGCGGGCGGAAGCGGTTCGAAGGTGCCCGCAGAACAGATGAGAGTCATGTCGCTTTTTTCCAGGAAACTGTATCGGGAATTGAAGGAGAGGGGAGGGCCTGCCTCCAAGGAGGAAGGCAGGCCCGGCCGGTTTTTCAGAACTTCGCAGTGGCTTCCACGCCATACGTGCGCGGGGCGCCCCAGAAGCCCATCTGCGTGCCAAGGAAAGGCAGGCGGTTGGTCGCGTAGAGCTTGTCGCCGATGTTGTCGGCGAAAGCGGCGATCTGGTACTTGCCGTCCTGCAGGTTCAGACCGACGCGGGCGCCGAACAGGCTGTAGCCGCGCTGGTAGGTGAAGGCTGCGTTGTTCGCCTGGAAGTACTGCGCGCCGCGGTAGCTCCAGTTGCCCCGCACGAAGGCATCGGCGCTGTCACCCATCGGCATGGTGTACTCGGCTGAGAAGTCCGCCGTGTACTTGGGCGCGGAGGGCAGGTAGTTGCCCTTGAAGTTTTCGCCCGCGCGCGTCGCGTTGGGAAAGTCGGCGAACTTGGCATCGATGCGCGAGAAGCTGCCGTTCAACGTCAGGCGATCGGTGACTTTCGCGTTCAGCTCCACTTCGGCGCCGTAGATGTTGGCGCTCGCCGCGTTGGTGACTTGCTGCACCGCCCCTACAAACTGTTGGACCTGCAGATCGGAATAGTCCTGATAATACACCGAGGCATTGAACGTCACGCGCCGGTCGAACAGCGAGGTCTTGAAGCCGGCCTCGTAGTTGGTGACCTTCTCGGCTCCGAACTCGATATCCAGATTGGCGACCGCATCGGCATTGAAACCGCCGCTCTTGTAGCCGCGCGAGACGGTGCCGTAGAGCGAGATATCCGGTGTCACCTTGTAGACCGCGCTGAGCGTGGGCGACAGGTTGTTCTCATGGCGCTTCATGAAAGTCTGCGGGATCGTCGGGATGCCGATCGCCGGGGCGCCCGCCTGCCGGAAGTCCAGTTTCTTCTGCTCCCAGGTGTAGCGCAGGCCGCCGGTCAGGGTCAGCCCATCGACCACGCGCCAGTTGAGGCTGGCATAGCCCGCAACGCTGTTGGTGCGGATGCGAGAGGTGGGGCCGAACGTCACCGGTGCCGCGAAGATCGGGCAGGTCAGTTCGGTGCAGCCGGTGCCAAGCTGGCTGGCGAGGACGCCATCGGTATCCTGATGGATGTAGAAAGCGCCGACCACCACGTCGAAGGCGTCGCCGGCAAAACCGGTGCCGGTGGCGGTCGGCGTCGCCAGGCGCAGTTCCTGCGTGAACTGCTTCGATGACGAACTGGTGTATCCGCCCGAAATGTCGGAAGCGGTACCGTCGAAGTCCGATGCGGTGGTGAAGCTGCCGTCCCGGTAAGCGGTGGTCGAGGTCAGCGCGAAACCGTCGCCGAACTTGTACTCGGCATTGAGCGAGGCGCCCCAGACGTCGCGATGCTCGTAGGAGCCGAGCCCGAAGTTATCGACCGAGGTCACGCGCGGATCGCTGAGTTGGGCGTATTCGGCCGCCGGGTTGTACGAACTGCCTTGCGCGCCGGAGATCAGGTAGCCGCCACGATTGACCAGCCCGCGATCGCGCGCGCCATCGACTTCGAGATCGAAGGTCAGGTCGTCGGTTGCGAGGTAGCGCAGTCGCATGCGGCCGCCGAGGCGGTCCTGGCTGTCGAGCTTCTTGCCGTCGTAGAGGTTGAGCGTGTAGCCATCGCGCTTGACCAGCGAGCCTGACACGCGGACCAGCAGCTTGTCCTTCACAATCGGGCCGGACAGCATCGCCGAGGCGCTGCGCATGTCCAGATTGCCCGCGCTGACCTTCACGGAACCTTCGAAGTCGTTGGTCGGGGCCTTGGTGGTGATGCTGATCGCGCCGGATACCGTGTTGCGCCCGAACAGGGTGCCTTGCGGCCCCTTCAGCACCTGCACGTTGGCGACGTCGAAGATATCGGAATTGCTGCTGCTGTTGCGGCCCTGATAGACCCCGTCGACGTAGACGCCCACGCCGGATTCGATGCCGCCGTTGCGCACGAGAGTGAAGATGCCGCGAATGCCGAAGCCGCCGAAGGCGCTGCCCTGATCGGTGAAGGTCACGCCCGGCACCGAATATTCCAGATTGCGCAGCTGCGTGACGCCCTTCTTGGCGAGTTCCGCATCGCCGATCGCGCTGATCGAGATGGGCACGTCCTGCAGGCTTTCGTCGCGCTTGCGGGCGGTGACGATGATGTCGCCGCCCTGGGCTGAAGCCTCGGTGGACGATTGCGGCGATGCCTGCGCCATCGCCGATTGCGGCATGAACAGCAGGCTGCCTGCTGCAACGCCGAGTGCCAGAACTGCATTCAGTTTTATGCTTTTCCGGTACCTGCTCGATTGCAGGGCGACATTCATTTGACGGCTAATTTGTGACTGAGTGTATTCCATTGAAGCTCCCCTTTTCGCCTTGCCCTCATGCGTAATCGGTGAATTTCTGCGATTCTCCGCTATCTGCGGTGAAGCGCTCACTCTCTTGACAATGTGATTGATGCTTAAACGATATACACTTGTCAATCGATCGTGATGTTGAATTTTGGTTGAAATCGGCTAAAAATGGCGGCGGAGCTTGGAAATTGTCTGATTTGCGACGATCCGGCCGGCATGGAGAACGCGAAATATGGTCCGGGTGGATACTGGAATCAGCAAAGGGACGAGTGCTGATGAGACCTACGAAGAAGTGCTCAGGCGTATCCGGGACGGAGAAATCGGATCGGAAGACCGAATCGTCGACAAGGCTCTTGCAGCGGAACTCAACCTGTCGCGAATGCCTGCTCGGGAGGCGCTGCTGCGCCTGGTGAACGAAGGGTACCTTATCGGAACGACGCGCGGCTTCATGTTGCCCGCGCTTACGACCGAAGACATTCTGGAGATCTTCGACGTGCGGCTCGTGCTTGAGCCCAGTGCCGCTGCATCGGCGGCCGTTCAAGGGTCGGGCGTGGACATCGCGGCGCTCGAAGCTGCACTTGAAGATGCGCGCGCGGCCTGGTTCGCTCACGACGTATCCCGCCTGGCCGCAGCCAATATCACTTTCCGGAATGCCTGGCTGAAGGCCGTGCCCAACAAGCGTCATGCCTCACTGATCGAGCGCTTCTCCGATCAGGTACATGCGGTGCGCAGCGCCACGCTCTACGATCACGATTCTCAGGCCCAGGCGGTGACGCTCTCGGCAGCGGTGCTGGATGGATTCCGGCGGAACGATACGTTGCACGTGTTCAGCCAGATGACCAAATTCGTGGAAGCAGGGAAATCACGCTTCATCGCGCTGAACCCTGAAGGGGCCGCCATGCGGGCGCTCGCAGCCCGAGGCTAAGCCGTAACGGGGCCGGGATTTTTCGTGTCCGCCTCGGGCTGATCCGACGCGCCCTCCAAGCGCGATGATGTCAAAACATCATCGCTTGACAGTGCTCGGATCACCTGACAATCTGAATACACATTGAGCATAAAGCATATTCGTGCAATGCTCCTTAGGACTCTGTGAAGTCCTTTAATAATCCATGAATCTGTTCTTTTTTGGTAAAATCGCCGTCAACATCGTCACGCGCTGGGTGTGATTCGCAGCAAGATTGCCGAAAAATAGAATACATAAATCTCTTCAATATGTGGCTTGGAGATCCGTATCTGTGTCCCCTCGGTTTAAAACAAATCGATCGTCGCGCGATCGCCATGTGCCCATTTGGCCGAGGCCGCTAGCTGCGTCAGTTGCGCTGCTGTCACTGTTTTGCACTTCCATGGTCAGTGAAGCTAAATCTGCAGCCACGCCAATAGCCGCAACCCGACTAGGCAAACTGAAGGGCGATGCTACTGAGGACATCATTGTCTACAGAGGCATTCCCTATGCTGCGGCACCGGTAGGCGAACGTAGATGGAAGGCGCCGATCGCACCGGCCACCTGGTCAGGGATCCGGGCGAGTACGTCATTTGGAGCCAATTGCCTTCAAAACCCCGCTGCTTGGCTCAGTAACTCGGATCACGCGCGATATTCTGAAGATTGTCTGTTTCTAAATGTCTGGAGACCGCGCGAGGTCATCCGCAATGCTCCCGTGCTAGTATGGATACACGGAGGCGCATTCATCCATGGAGGTACGTCCTTCCCTGTCTTCGACGGTAGCGCGTTCGCGCGACAGGGCGTCGTCTTTGTCAGCATCAATTATCGCCTTGGCCGTCAGGGTTTCTTCGCTCACCCTTCCTTGACCAGGGAGGCCGCAGGCCCACTGGGGAATTACGGCTACCTCGACCAGATAAAGGCCTTGGAATGGGTTCGCAGCAACATCGCGGCATTCGGCGGCGACCCGCACCGTGTGACGGTGATGGGCGAATCTGCCGGGGGCATCTCGGTGCTGGATCTTTTGGTATCGCCGCTTGCTAAAGGCTTGTTCCAACAGGCGGTCGTGATGTCCGGGGGCGGGCGCGCCGCGATGAGCAACCATCCGCTACATGATGATGGTCGGGCCGGTACTTCCGCCGAAGCCAATGGGATCGCCTTCGCCGGGGCAGTCGGCCTCGCCGATGCTGAACATCAAACTCCGGAGGCGCTGCGCAGCCTGCCTGCAGAGGTGCTCCTCGGCGGATTGACTGGCAGCAACCTGGGCATAAGCGGTGACATCAAGGGAAGCGATCGGACGTTTTCCGGAACCCATGTCGGCGGCCCCATTATCGACGGCCAGATAAAGCTATCGCTGATCGACGATGCAATTCGGCGCGGGGACGCAGCTCGTATTCCGGTCATGATCGGAACAACAAGCGCAGACCTGCCTGTACCGACCGGGCAGACCAAGGACGAACTGTTCGCCACTTTCGGTCACAAAGCGGTCGAGGCCCGCAAAGCATTCGATCCTTCTGGCGACATTCCAGCCGGTACTTTGCGCGATGAGATCACGCGTGATCGTCTTCTCGTCGAACCTGCGCGGTTTGTCGCGAAGGAAGTGGCGAAATCCGGCCAGCATGCCTGGCTTTATGACTTCGGGTATATCGCCAGTTCCAAAAGGACGGAATGGACCGGCGTGCCTCATGGTGGCGATACGGCGACATTCTTCGATACGATGCGCGCGCAGTTCGGAACGGACGCAACCAGCGACGAAGATGATCGAGCCGTTCGCGTGGTAAACGCTTACCTTGTGAATTTCGTCCGCCGCGGGGATCCAAACGGTACAGACCGTGATGGCAGGGCCCTGCCGGTATGGGCTGATTTTGCAGCGGCCCCCAGCAAAGTGATGGCACTGTATGGTGACCGCTCCACAGGAATGGTCGAGCGAAGTGACAATGAAAAGATGGACCTCATCGAAGCCTCGGTGAGCGGTCTGCAGCCAGAAAAGTAAGCAGCAGGAATAGCCGTCAGAAATTGGCTGAAGCCGTCAACCGACACAGATCCGAGAAAATGATCGGGACGGCTTCGTAACCTGTATGAGGGTATTGGGGTTATGATTGCACACCATGATATGGTGATGGGTAAGCGTACCTATCTCCGCACCTTGAGCAGCGCATTTGCGATTGCATCGACTTTGTGCTTTGCCGCTGGAGCGCAGGCCGCTGAGAGTGATACCGCAGGTGGCGACATCATCGTCACGGCTGCCAAGACGGGCGCTCAAAGCATCCAGAAAGTTCCGCTCAACATTTCTGCAGTGGGCGAAGATGCCCTGGAGAAAGCGTCGGCCACGACGCTCGACGATGTGATGCGTCAAGTTCCAGGCGTCAATGTGAGCGGCGGCACGGGCAACAAGACGGTCGTAATTCGTGGTCTTGCTGCGCAAACCGGTGCTGCACAGGTAGGCATCTACCTTGATGAAGCGCTACTTCCGGCTCAAGGTAACGCCTCCGTGGCGCAAGGTACCCCGGAACTGTTCGATATCGCACGGGTCGAAGTGCTCCGAGGTCCCCAAGGGACTCTGTATGGCGCGGGTGCCCAAAGCGGCACGGTACGCTACATCACCAATGAGCCCGACCTCCAGCAGATGAAGGGTGCATTCTCCACCGAGGCGGGCGTACGATCTTCCAACGGTGGCGGCAAGTACCAGGTCAATGCGATGGCAAACCTCCCTGTCGTCGAGGATGTCCTTGGGCTGCGCGTTGCCGGATTTGCAAGGCATACTGATGGCTTCGTGTCCATTCCATCGCTCAATCGCGATCATTCGGACAAGGAAGATACCATCGGCGCCCGCGCGCAAATGCTGTTCAAGCCGGCGCCAGACACCAAGATCACGGCATCGCTGAATTATCAAAAGATCGACATGGCCGACATGAGCCGTGTCCTTGCAACGCAGAACATCCGTACGAATCCAGTGCTGGAACCCTTTGTCGACAAGATGCTGATCGCAAGCGCCGTCGCAGAGCAGGGCATAGGTTTTGGCACCGTCACGGCGACTTACTCTCACATAGATCGTCGCAACTCGTACAATTTCGATCAGAGCCAATTCCTGCCTGCACCCAACCGCGATACCTATCTGCCTGACCAGTTCGACAGCTACGATCTGAATTACGGCGTAATGCAACAGGAAGGCCACATGAGGTCCGATGTTGGCGAGCTTCGTTTCGCGTCGGACTTCAACTTCCCTCTGCAGGTCACCGGCGGGCTGTTCTATAACAAGATGCGCATGGTTGCCGACGTGTTCGGTTCGTATGTCGATCCGACTACGGGCCTGCCTTATGCGCAACTGCCAACGTGGTATCAAACTCATGCTACCAGCAGGACGACCAACAAGGCAGCCTTCGTCAATGGCAACCTGGAAATCACGGATTCCCTCAAGCTCGAAGCTGGCATCCGCTTCTTCAAGCTGGGCCGGACGACACGGACGTATGTCGCCAATTCCTATTTCGACGATACCGTTGGCTGGGGTGATCCGAGTGGTGCAAAGTCCAACGGCAATGTCAAGAAAGCTCAGCTGACTTACAATGTCACGGACGACATCATGACTTATGTGGTGTTCTCCGAGGGCTTCCGGGAAGGTGGTGCAAACACCGTATTTCCTGGCGCGAGCTATCCGGCTGATTACACTCCTGACTTTGTGAAGAATTACGAGTTTGGTTTCAAAACCCAACTCTTTGATCGCCAACTGACGCTCAATGGTGCCCTGTACCATATGCAGTGGACGGATATTCAGGTTCAGCAGCGCGATGTGACTGGCGCCTATACCTACACCAGTAACGCCGGCAAGGCGAACCTGGACGGGGTGGAACTGGAAGCGACCATCCGACCCGCAGCCATTCCCGGCTTCACCCTTGGCTTGAATGGTCGATATTCCGTACAGAAACTGGCGGAAGACAATCCTCTTGTGACCGGCCTGAACCCCAACCCGTATGCCGGGATGAAGGGGCAGGCGATCCCTTACTCCAATAAACTGGGCGGTGCCGTCTCGGTGGACCAGGATTTCGATGTCGGCACGTTGCCTGCTTACATCCACGCCGACGCCACTTACACCGGAAAGGGCTATACCGCCTTCGATCCTTCCGACCCCTACCGCAGGCGTATTGGCGACTATGCAATTGTGAACGCCCGGATCGGCGTGACAGGAGCCGGTTGGACAGCATCGCTGTATGGCAAGAATCTTACCAACGTTCGCGGGATTACCACTTGGCGCGTCGAAGCCCTCGCTGGACTTGCTGATCGCGTGTTCATCGTCGACCGACGTGAGATCGGCGCTGCGGTGAGCTTCGAGTTCTGACGGCCTGCCGCTGGGAATGGCTCGGACCATCCCCAGCGGCTTTTTTCCGGATTCATAACTCGCGTAATCAACCGAGAAAACTTGGAAAATGAGGTGAACCCTGGCGTTCAGATTAGTTCGAGCACCTTCTATAACCGCGGCCTAGCACCTGCTCCTATCACAATTCGAACCGCTTCTTACGGATGCAACGGAATCACCTTCGAACGGCCAGATTGGGCGCTATTCCGGCGGCCTCAGACCAACTCTCGCCATCCGGCAGTGAAGGGTACGAGCGTCCGCTTGCTCCATAACCTGTCGGAGGACGGCCTGGCTGCTACCCGACTGTTAGGGCTGCTCCAAGCCAGTTTACGTGGCGATCTTTCGCCGACGGTAGAAGTGGCCGCCATCCGGTAAGTCAGTGGCATTTGTAAGGGCAGCTATCCTGTCGCAGACGCTACAAGCCTGACGGCCCCCTACCGGCCAAGCCCAGTCGCCAACGATAGCGGCTAGCAGTGCCGGCACCGGTGCCCGATATTCCGCACGGCTGACTGCCAGCACCTCGTGCGAGAAAATCGCTCCCGCCAGCGGTGTTCCGAACACGGCTCCGAAACCTGCGGCAATGCCTGCCATCAGGATGACAAGGGGGCTTTCGGCATCACGCCGGAAAATACATGCGAAGGCGCTGGCAACGCCGCCGCCCGGTTCATCGATGGTCAACGATCAGGTTGTGGCTGCCTTCAACTTTGCCGCCGAACAGATGATAGAGCAGCCCGATCGCGAAACCGGCGACCGGTAGGAGAAGCAGTAGCCACGGATGCGCAAGGCGTGCCCGTGTCGCGATGTCGAGGCTCCACGGGAAGGCGGCGTATAGACTGCCGACCGCCACCGTCATCGGAACAAGGAGCCCCCCAGCCAGCACAAGACAGACAGGGCGTGATGATGCCGATTCCGGACGAAATCGAAGACATTCAGATGGGAATGCAAAATTGCAAATTTAGTGCCCGCGATTCCTTCTCGTTGCGAAAACGCATCAATTGGGAATGATCAGCCCGAAGTCGGTTCGACCGGAACTCTGCGGAAATGCATCACCCTGTCCGCGCATATCGTATTCAGCAAGCCTTCCGGTAAGCTACAACGTCCGCGAAAGAACAGTACTGCAGTTTACTCTCTTTGGCCGGCACATTCTTACCTGCTCAGACCGCACGGATCTGCCCCCCCGTAAGGGCGGTCGGTTTTGAAGGCCAGCGACCCGGGCTGGATCATCTCGGGCGGAATGGCAGGCTACTGAGTGGGATCGGCCGCTATTTCGGCGACGGTGGGCGCACCGCCAGCGCGCCCAATTCGGACGCTGACACTCCCAGTCGGTCGACGCGCCGGGCGGTCAGGACCAGCCCGTGGCCGCGCCGTGCTGCCTGTCACGAGCGTAACGGGCGAAGGGAGGTCAGACAGGTCTCTTATGACCGGCGAGCCAGTCCAGGGCAGGCGAAAGGGGCGCGGCTGGTCATAGAACGGATTTTTCAAGGGCGGTTGGGCAGGCTATCGTGCCCACGCCGCGGTTTCAGCCCATGGGCGGCTTCAATTCCTACGTTCAGGCCTTGCGTTCAGGCAGGCACTTGCGCTTGGTCGCCGCTATATCCTCGAGCCGGCTTTCGGTCATGCTCTCCACCATTTCGCGCGATGCGCCTTTTAGGCGGATAGCACCGCGCGTGCGGCCTTCTGCTGGGCTTTCGATCGTGGGGGCATCATAGGTTTCCGTTGCACCGACTGAAAGCGGCTCCACACCGACGGGTTCCGCGGCCTCAATGTAGGCGGACAGGATTTGTTTGCCTCATTCATGCCAGATGTGTATGCCAATAAAACATAAAGCGTGGGTGTGGAGAGATGGGTTGATTGGCAAAAATATCATACCAATTTTGTTGATCGGTTCTAGCGCGACTGTTCCGGCCATGGCGCGGGACTATCTCGTCCGCACGCCTGCTGAATATGCGGGGGTTTTGCCCAAGGTGCAGGCCGGGGATGTCGTTCGGCTGGCGGATGGGGAGTGGAAGGATTTCCCGATCGTCTTCGAGGGCCATGGGCGTGACGGGAGGCCGGTAACGCTGGCGGCGCAGACGGCCGGGAAGGTCGTGCTGACCGGAGCGTCCAGCCTGAAGATGGCGGGCGAATGGCTTGTGGTTTCCGGGCTGGTATTCCGTGATGGCGCGGCGCCGGGGGACGAGGTGGTCAGCTTCAGGCGCGATACGCGCCGGGTGGCGGTGCATTCGCGGCTGACCGAGGTTGTCATCGACCGCTTCAACCAGCCCGACCGTCGCCGTGAGGACCGCTGGGTGTCGCTCTACGGGCATGACAACCGCGTCGATCACAGCTGGTTCGCGGGCAAGGGCAATGCCGGGGTGACGCTGGCGGTGATCCGTCCCAAGGGGCAGCCGCAGGCCAACCGCCACCGGATCGACCACAACTATTTCGGCCCGCGCCCGCCGCTCGGCTCCAATGGTGGTGAGACGATCCGCATCGGCACCAGCGACGAATCGCTTTCGGACTCGCTCACCACCGTCGAGGCCAACGTGTTTGACCGCTGCGACGGAGAGGTGGAGATCGTCTCGGTCAAGTCGGGCGGCAACGTGGTGCGCGGCAACCTGGTCCTGCAATCGCAGGGCTCGATCGTGCTGCGCCACGGCAACGGCAACCTCGTCGAACGCAACGTTTTTCTGGGCAAGGGCAAGCCGCATACCGGCGGCGTGCGTGTCATCAACGCAGGCCAGACCGTGCGCGACAACTACATGGAAGGGCTGGCGGGCACCACGTTCACCAGCGCCATCGCGGTGATGAACGGTGTGCCCGGCTCGGCGATCAACCGCTATCATCCCGTGACCGGTGCGGTGATCGCCAACAATTCGATACTGGACGCCGCGCGGATTACGCTGGGCGCGGGCGCGGATGCGGAGCGCTCGGCACCGCCGCAGAGCAGCCGCTTCACCGGCAACCTCGTCACTGGCACCTCGCCTTTCGCGATCGAGGCGGACGTCAAGGGCATCGCCTTCACGGACAACGCGGCGAGCGCACAGGTCCCCGCCGAACTCGCACCGGGCTTCACCACAGGGCCGATCGCGCTGAAGCGCGCCGCCAACGGGCTGCTGTACCCCAGCGATCCGGCACTGGCGAAGCGCGGAGCGCCGCGCGATCTCGTGCCCGTCACGCTCTCGCAGGTGGGGCCGGACTGGTACGCCAAGCCCGCGCCGGAAGTCGGCTTCGGATCGGGCCGCACGATCGAGACGCATCCCGGTTCGCTTGAAACCGCCGTCGCCGCCGCGCAGCCGGGGGACGTGATCGCGCTTGCTGCCGGGCGCTACACCGTCCGTGCTCCGCTTCGCATCGCCGTGCCAGTGACGGTTTCGGGACCGAAAACCGCGCAGATCGCCTTCACCGGCCCGACGCTGTTCGCGCTGGAGGAAGGTGGCCGCCTGCGCCTGCAGGGCCTGACGATCACCGGCGAAGCCACGCCCCGCAGCGCAGGCAATGCGGTGGTCCGCTCCGCCCCGACCTCGACGATCGCCAATTACGCGGCCGAGATCGAAGGCACCGATTTCGCCGGGCTGGATACCGCTCCCGGCTTCGCTCTCGTCGCCACCACGCCCGCGACTTTCGCGGACCACCTGACCTTGCGCGGCGTCACCGTGACCGGCCTGTCCGGCACCGTGCTTGCCGCCGCTGCGGAGACCGGCGGCAAGGGCCTCTACGCCGCCGAGCACATCACCATCGCCGGCTCCCGCTTCACTCGCATCGGCGCTCTGGCGCAGGTCCTGCGCGGCGGCACGGACGAGAGCACGTTCGGCCCCGAAGTGGAGATCACCGGCAACACCGTGGAGGGCGGCGGCCCGCAACTGCTGACGCTTTCGGGCGTGCAGTCCACGCTGCTGGAGCGCAACACCTTCCGCAAGGCGGGCCGGATCGCCGTTTCCCACAGCGTCGGCGCGCCGCTCACCCGCATCCTCGACAACCGCTTCGTCGATACCGCGCAGCCGCAGATCTCGCGGCTCTATCCGCAGGGAACCCCGCAGGTTCAGGTATCCGGCAACGTCAGCGGCGGAGACGCATCATGATCGCACGAACCTTCCTTCTCGGCGCTGCGCTGGCCGCGCTGACCCCGCTGCCAGCCGTTGCGGCGACAGCCACGGACGACGCCCACCCGGTCCTGACCGACGCCGCCGCGCTCTCGGGCCTCGGGGCGCAGGCGGATCGCTATCCGCTGTTCGCCGCCGAACTGGCGCGCGTGCGCAAGTCGGTGGATGCGGCGATCAGGGCCGGGATCGACGTGCCGGTGCCGAAGGACCCGGGCGGCGGTGCCACGCACGAACAGCACAAGCGCAACTACATGGCGCTTTATGGCGCCGGAATGCTCTACCGCGTGACGGGCGAGCGGCGCTACGTCGATTACGCCCGCGACATGCTGCTGGCCTACGCGAAGCTCTATCCCGGCCTTGGCCCGCACCCCGCAGCCGCCAACGAGGCAGCAGGCCGCCTGTTCTGGCAGAGCCTCAACGATTCCGTATGGCTGGTCTACGGCATTCAGGGCTACGACGCGGTGCGCGATGCGCTGACCCCGCAGGACCGCAGGACGATCGACGAACAGGTGTTCCGCCGGATGGCGACGTTCCTGTCCACCGGCTCGCCGAAGGTCTTCGACCGCATCCACAACCATGCGACATGGGCCAATGCCGGGGTCGGCATGACCGGCTACGTGCTGCGCGATCAGGACTTGGTCGACAAGGCGCTCAAGGGCCTCGACAAGAGCGGCAAGGCCGGGTTCCTGCGCCAGCTGGAGCTGCTGTTCTCGCCCGACGGCTATTATGCCGAAGGGCCTTACTACCAGCGCTACGCCCTGCAGCCCTTCGTGATCTTCGCCGCCGCGATCGACGCCAACGAGCCGCAGCGCCATATTTTCGAGTACCGGGGCGGCGTGGTCCTCAAAGCCATCCGTACCTCGATCCAGTCGACCTACGACGGCTATTTCTTCCCCTTCAACGACGCCATGCCCGACAAGAGCCTCAAGACCGAGGAACTCTATCAGGCGGTCGCGATCGGCTATGCCAAGACCCACGATCCGGCGCTGCTCTCCATCGCGCAGTGGCAGGGGCGCACGGTCCTGACGCCCAAGGGCCTCGAAGTGGCGCGCGATCTGGCGGCGGGCAAGGCGAAACCGTTCCCCTTCGCTTCGCTGCTGCTGCGCGACGGGCCGGACGGCAACGACGGCGGCATCGCCGTGCTGCGTGATGGGAAGGGCCGCAAGGATCAGGTGCTCGTCGCCAAGAACACCGCGCAGGGCATGGGTCATGGTCATTTCGACCGGCTGAACTGGATCCTCTACGACAACGGGCAGGCGATCGTCACCGACTATGGCGCCGCGCGCTTCCTCAACATCGAGGCCAAGGACGGCGGCCGCTACCTGCCCGAGAACGAAAGCTGGGCCAAGCAGACCGTGGCGCACAACACGCTGGTGGTTGACGAGGGCAGCCAGTTCGGTGCCGACTGGAAAAGCGCCGCGCCCACCCCGCGCCAGCTGTGGTTCAACGGCGAAGGCCCGGCGAAGGCTTCCATCGCCGAGATGGCGGGCGCTTATCCCGGCGTCACGTTCCGCCGCGCGCTGGTGCAGCTGAGCGTGGAGGGCGCGAAAAGCCCGCTGGTGCTCGATCTGCTGCGCGTGAAGGGCGGCAAGGCGGCGCGCTATGATCTGCCGCTGCACTATGCCGGGCACCTGATCGACACCGGCTTTGCGCTGAAATCCAACGTCACGGCCCGCCCGGTGCTGGGCAAGGCGAACGGCTATCAGCATATGTGGGTCGATGCGACCGGGACGCCGGGCGCGGATGACGGTGTCGTCACCTGGATCGAGGACGGCCGGTTCTACAGCTACCGCGTCGCCACGCCGGGCGTGACGATGATCCTGGGTGAAAGCGGCGCCAACGACCCGCGCTTCAATCTGCGGCGGGAGCCCTTCATCGTGCAGCGGCTGGACGGCGCGCAGGGTGCCGCCTTCGTCAGCCTGCTGGAGCCGCATGGCCGCTACGATGCTTCGGCGGAGACCACCACCGGCAGCGAAAGCGCCGTGCGCAGCTTCACCCACCGCCGCGAGGGCGACGTCGACGTGGTGACGATCGGCTGGCGCAGCGGCGCCTCCACGGTGGTCGCGGTGTCCGAGGATACCGATGCCGCCCATGCCCATTCGCTCGTGCTGGGAGGCACTGCGCAGAGCTGGAAGGGGCCGATCGGTCGGTTCGAGATGGCTAAAATCGGCCCCAAGACCGGAGGCAAATCCAAGTGAGGAACCTGCGCTGGATGGTCATCGGCCTGATCGGGCTGGCGACCGTCATCAACTATATCGACCGCAACGCGCTGGCGGTGATGTGGCCTGCCGTCTCGAAGGAGATCGGCGCGGACAAGTCCGACTATGCGCTGCTGGTGACGGTGTTCATGCTGGCCTACGCCTTCGGGCAATCGGCGTTCGGCAAGATCTTCGACGTGATCGGCACACGGCTGGGTTTCGCCGTCTCGATCCTGTTCTGGTCGCTCTCGATCGGGGCGCATGCGCTGGTCCGCTCGCTCGGCCTGCTGGCGCTTCTGCGCGTGACGCTGGGCGTGAGCGAGGCGGGTAACTGGCCGGGCGCGGCCAAGGCCAATGCGCTGTGGTTCCCGCAGAAGGAGCGCGCGCTGGCGCAGGGCGTGTTCAACGCGGGCGCGTCGCTGGGGGCGATCGTCTCCGCGCCGCTGGTGGCGTTGCTGTTCACCGCGTTCGGCTGGCGCGCGACGTTTTTGGCGATCGGCGTACTCGGGCTGCTGTGGCTGGTCCCCTGGCTGCTGCTCTACCGCGCCGACCCCGACAGCAACCCATGGCTCACCAAAGCCGAGCGCGAGCATATCCTGGGCACCGGAGAGGCGCGGGCCGCCCGCCCCGAAGGCTATGCTCCCGGCTGGGCGCAGATGCTGCGCCACCGGCAGAGCTGGGCGATCATCGTCAGCCGCTTCTTCCTCGATCCGGTCTGGTGGCTGTTCGTCTCGTGGCTGCCGATCTATCTGGCCGAGACCTTCGGCTTCGACGTCCAGCAGATCGGCCTGTTCGCCTGGGTCCCGTTCGTCGGCGCGATGACGGGGAGCCTGACGGGTGGCTGGCTGTCGGGCGCGCTGATCGCGCGCGGGCGGACGGTGAACTTCGCACGCAAGTGCGCGATCACGCTGGGCGGGCTCATCATGCTGCCGCCGCTGCTGCTGACCATGCACGCTGCCAGCCCGCTCTATGCGGTGCTGCTGATCGCGGTGATCCTGTTCGGCTTCCAGATGGCGATCAACAACATCCAGACGCTTCCCGCCGACTACTTTGCGGGCGGCACCGTCGGCTCGCTGGCGGGGCTGGGCGGCACGGCGGCGGTGGCGGGCACGCTCGTCACCACCTGGCTGGTGCCGGTCATGACGAAGACCAGCTACGCCCCGATCTTCGCGCTGGCCGCCGCGCTGGTGCCGCTTTCCCTCCTGTGCATCTGGCTGCTGGGCGGCCGGATCGAACCCCTCACTCCCCCGAACACTTCTCAAGACAAGGGCTGAATCCATGCGTTTCAAGGACAAGACCGTCATCGTCACCGGCGGTGGCCGCGACATCGGCAAATCGGTATCGAAGCACCTCGCTCGTGAGGGCGCGAAAGTCGTCATCAACTACCGCAGTAACCGCGAGGAAGCCGAGCGCACCCTCGCCGAGATCGAGGCCGAGGGCGGCTCCGGCCTGATCCATCAGGCCGACGTCGCCAGCGCGCAGGACGTAGCGGGGCTGGTCGCGGCCACCGTCGAGGCGTTCGGCGGCATCGACTTCGTCGTCAACCTCGCGGGCGGCATGGTGGCGCGCAAGACGCTGGCGGAGATGGACGAGGCGTTCTTCGACCACGTGATGGACCTCAACCTCAAGTCCGCGTTTCTCGTCACCAAGGCCGCGCTGCCGCATCTTTCGAAGGGTAGCGCGATCGTCAACGTGGCCTCGCTGGCGGGACGTGACGGCGGCGGGCCGGGCGCGAGCATTTATGCCACCTCCAAGGGTGCGCTGATGACGCTGACGCGCAGCTGGGCGAAGGAGCTGGGGCCGCAGGGCATCCGCGTCAACGCCGTGTGCCCGGGCCTGATCGGCACCAGCTTCCACGACATATTCTCCAAGCCCGAGGGCCGCGCCGCCACTGCCGGCAACACCCCACTGCGCCGCGAAGGCCACCCCGACGAAGTGGCGAGCGCGATCGGCTTCCTGCTGTCCGAAGAGGCCGCGTTCCTGACGGGTGTGAACCTCGACATCAACGGCGGCCTGGCCTTTTCCTGAAGGGAAACAAGAGGATGACACGCAAAGCATGGGTGGCCGCGGCAATCGCCGTGGCCCTGATGGGCACGAGCGCGTGGGCGCAGGACGCGAACTCGTCGAAGGGGCGCACCGTGCGCACCGACGCGGAGAAGCTGGCGGCCGACAAGATCGTGCTGGTCGGCGATTCCACGATGGCGCCGATGAGCGGCTGGGCCTCGATGTTCTGCGCCCATCATGTGAAATCCTCCACCGCCTGCCTCAATCTGGGGCGCGGCGGGCGCTCCACGCGCAGCTATCGGCAGGAGGGATCGTGGGATCTCGCCCTCGCCGAAGCGCGCGTGCCGGGCTACCGCCGGACTTTCGTGCTGATCCAGTTCGGCCACAACGACCAGTCCTCCGTGGCGGAACGCTGGACCGAGATGGACAGCGAATTCCCGGCCAACCTGCGCCGCATGGTGGAGGAGGTCCGGCAGGCGGGCGCGGTGCCGGTGCTGCTCACCCCGCTGACCCGGCGGGACTTCGTGAAGGGGCGGCTGAACAACACGCTGGAGTCGTGGTCGGCGAAAGTCCGCGCTGTCGCTGCCGTGCTCAAGGTGCCGCTGGTGGACCTCAACGCGGCCAGTGCGGCGGTGGTTCAGGAGATGGGTCCGGTGCGATCGATGGCATTGGCGCAAACGGCACCCAACGGCACCGAACGAGACCACGCGGGTACAGGAACCACCCTCAAGGCGCGCCCGGCGGCCGAAGCACGGCTCCCCGACGTGCCCACCACGCCCGACGGACCGCGCGGCCAGTTCCAGCGCAAGTTCGACTACACGCACCTCGGCGACGAGGGCGCGGAACTCTTCGCGGGCCTCGTCGCGCGCGATCTGGCGCGGGCGGTGCCGGAACTGCGTAACCAGATCGCGCCCTGAATTCGAAAAATGTTCATACCAATTGGTATGAAATAATGGATTGACTCAAAAACTGTAATTGGTCAGAAAATAATCAAAGACCAAAAGGGAAGAGGAATCATGATGTCATCCGCCGTTCGCGGTCACCCCCGTCGCGCCGTCCGTCTCTGCCTGCTGGCTGGCGTGGCCTTCATCGCCGCGCCCGCGCTGGCGCAGGAAGCGGCACCGCAGCAGGCCACTCCGCCGCAGGATTTCGACGGCGCCTCGGCGCAGGACATCATCGTCACCGGCCTTCGGGAAACGCTCCAGACCTCCATCAACGAGAAGCGGCGCGAAACCGCGATCGTTGACTCGCTCTCGTCCACCGAGATCGGCGACCTCCCGGCGCTCTCGGTGGGCGAGGCGATCCAGACCATCACCGGCGCGACCACGCACCGCGAAAAGGGCGGCGCTTCGGAAATCTCGCTGCGCGGCCTCGGCTCTTTCCTCAGTAACACGACCTTCAACGGCCGCGATGCGTCCAACGGCAGCGGCGACCGTGCGGTGAACTTCAACCAGTTCCCGTCCGAACTCATCAACGGCATCAAGATCTACAAGACCCAGCAGGCTGACCTCGTCGAAGGCGGCGTGGCCGGCACGATCGAGCTGGGCACCATCCGCCCGCTCGCCTTCAAGAAGCGCCGCATCCAGCTGGATTTCAAGACCAACTACAGCCCCTATCAGGACCGCATCCGGGGTTCGAGCGCGTGGGGCTGGCGCGGCACCGCCAGCTATGTCGACCAGTTCGACGCGGGCGCGCTGGGAGAGATCGGCATCGCGCTGGGCGTCCAGCGCAACAAGACCAACAACCCCGAAGAGACCTATGCCGCCAGCTCCACCTGGGTGGCGTGCAACCCCGGCATCGCCGTGCCCAGCGGCAACTGTTCGGAAGTCAGCCGCGAACAGGCCGCAGCCGGAACGCCCTTCGCGCTCGTCCCCAATGCCGCGACGTACCGCCAGATCAGCGAGAGCGACAAGCGCGACGCGATCTTCGGGGCGATCCAGTGGCGCCCCAGCTCGACGCTCGATATCAACCTCGACGTCCAGTATTCCAAGCGCAACTATGCCGAGGACCGGCGCGACCTGAACCTGTCGGAAATGCGCTATGGCCTCAGCAACATCGCCTACGACGAGAACGGCGTCATCACCCACCTCGAAGGGCGTACCTCGCTGGAAGCGGTGGGCACGCTGCTGGAGCGTGACGAGGAGTATCGCGGCGGCGGCTTCAACGTTGAATGGCGCCCGGCAGACCGGCTGACGATCAAGGCCGATGCCTCCTATTCGCGCACCGTGCGCACCGACGTGGAGCGCTCGGTCCGCCTGCGCACCGACCCGCTCGACATCTACGGCAACCCAACCGCGATCAACAACCAGCGCGTCGGCTACATCTACGACGTGGCGCCCGGCAGCTATGCGCCGACGCTGACCATCGACCCGCGCTTCGACGTCAACGACTATGCGCTGTTCAGTGACGACGCCCGCCTGCGCCGCGACGAACTGCAGCGCCGCAACCGGATCATCGCCGGTCGCCTCGATGCAACCTACGAGATGGACGGCTTCCTGCGCAGCGTGGCGGCGGGCGCGCGCTGGACCGAGCAGACTTATTCGGACTACGACGACCGCGTCGAGATCACGCAGGACAGCCGCGCGGTTGACCGCGACGTCAATCTCGCCTGCCGCACCACCTTCCCGCAGAGCGACTACCTCTCCAACGCGCCGGGCAACCAGCTGTCCAGCTGGGCGACGTTCGATCCGATCTGCCAGTTCCGCGAATATCTCGGCACCGAGGACCCGGGCCGCAATGCCGATGTGCGCTCGGTCGCCAACCGCGACGTCACCGAGCGGACGCTTGCCGCCTACCTGATGGCGAACTACGAAAGCACGCTGGGCGACATGCCGATCCGCGGCAACTTCGGCGTGCGCGCGGTGCAGACGCGGGTGACCTCCAACGGGCTGCGCAGCGACCTGCAGGTGGTCAACAACCCCGACGGCTCGATCCGCCTCGTCGACAGCGGCGTGTTCGATACGGTCACCATCAAAAGCAAGTCGACCCGCCTGCTGCCCAGCATCAACGCGATCTTCGAACTGAAGCCCGACCTGCTGCTGCGCCTTGCCGGTTACCGCGCGATGTCGCGCCCCGCGCCCAGCGCGCTCGGCGCAGGGCGGACGATCCAGCTTGAGGACGGCACCAACTTCTCGTCCGTGGCCGATGCGATCAGCCTCATCACCGCCAACGGCTCGCCGCGCCTGAAGCCGCTGATGTCGTGGAATGCGGATGCCTCGCTCGAATACTATCTCAACAAGGATTCGCTGTTCTCGGCCACCGTCTACTACAAGCAGTTCACCGGCGGCTTCATTCCGGTGGTGCTGAACGAGGATTACTCGATCGGCGGGCAGAACTATTCGATCCCGGTCGTCCAGACCCAGAACAGCACGCGCAAGAGCCGGGTCTACGGTCTGGAAGTGACGCTGGCGAACCGCTTCACCTGGCTGCCCGCGCCGTTCGACGGGCTGGGCGGCAAAGTCAGCTACAACTACGCCAATTCGAACTTCAAGAACGAGGACATCCGCCTCGGCGCGGTCTACGATCCGGAAACCGGCGAGACGACGCCGGGGATGATCCCGGCAGCGAACCTTTCGGGCTATTCCAAGCACGTGGTCTCGGGGCAGCTGTATTATTCGCTCGGCAAGCTGAACCTTTCGGCGATCTACAACTATCGCTCGAAGTATTATCAGGACTTCGTCGGCGGGAATTCGCAGCTGCGCTATGTACGCGGGAACCAGACGCTGGACTTGCGCGCCTCCTACGACGTTACGCCCAACGTGCAGTTGCAATTCCAGGCGGTGAACGTGTTCGACGAGCCGAAGATCACCGACATGCCGGTTCAGGGCAGCATCCGGCAGTATCACTACTATGGTTCGCGCTACTTCCTGGGCGTGCGCGCCAAGATTTGACGGAAGGAATGGTGCGGCTGCAGGATTGGTCATGCAATTGCCTAGCTTTGGCATGGAAGCTATGAGGCAGGCGTGACAACGAGAGAGAAGAATCGCCATGGCTGACAGGTTGTTCCAGGGCATCGCCGACCAGATCGTGGCCCTGATCGACGAGGGCGTGTTTCCCCCCGGCACTCGGCTGCCCGGAGAGCGCGAACTGGCCGAGCGGTTCAACGTCAGCCGCGTGACCATCCGCGAGGCGGCGATCGCGCTGCAGGCGATCGGCGTGCTGCGGATCAAGACCGGCTCGGGCATCTACGTGACCGAGCGGGCCGACCGTGCCGACGACGTCCTGCCCGCCGTCAGCGCGCTGGAACTGACGGAGGCGCGCGCGCTGTTCGAATCCGAGGCGGCGGCGCTCGCGGCTCCGGTGATCTCGGCCGAGACGCTGGCGAAGCTGGACGAACTGCTCGCGGCGATGGCGGTGGAGCAGGACGATGCGCGCTCCACCGAGATCGACCGGGAGTTCCACATGACGATCGCCTCGGCATCGGGCAACGGCGCGATCACGCATGTGATCCGCACCTTGTGGCGGCTGCGCACCGAATTGCCCGAAGTTCGCCACACGCACGAAAGCGTCTGCCACCATGACGGGATGACGCGGCAGGACGAGCACGCCGCCGTCGTCGAGGCGCTGCGCCGCCATGATCCCCAAGGCGCGCGCGTGGCGATGCGCCAGCACTTCCAGCGCCTGCTCGGCTCGATGCTGGACGCGACCGAGGAACGCGCGATCTCCGAACTGCGCCGCAAGTCGCAGGAAAGCCGCGAACGCTTCCTGATGAGCGCCAAGATCGGCTGATGACGGGTCATATCGTCACTTTCGGCGAAGTGCTGCTGCGCTTCGCCACGCCCGCCGCGCGGCTGACCGTCCAGTGCGATGCGCTGGACATGGTCGTCGGCGGGGCGGAGGCGAACGTGGCGGCGGGCCTCGCCTCGCTGGGCCATGACGTAAAGATGCTGACGCGCCTGCCGTCCAGCCCCTTGGGCGACAAAGCGCGCGCGGCTCTGGGTGCCGCCGGGATCGATACCGCCCTCGTGGCGCGCGATACTGGCCGCATGGGCCTCTACTTCCTCGAAAGCGGAGCGGGCTTGAGGCCCTCGTCGATCACCTACGATCGCGCGGGCAGTGTGTTCGCAACCTCCAGGGCGGACCAGTTCGACTTCGCCTCCGCGCTCGAGGGCG
>JASGGD010000011.1:0-51488 GCA_047605225.1 Novosphingobium sp. | reverse complement strand
GCAGCGAAACAATCCAGGGCGGGGCTGAACTGCCCTGGATTGTTTCGCTGCGCTCGCAATGACGATGGGGATGGAGCATTTGCGCGCCCGTCAGTAGCGGTAGGGATTCTTGTCGATCGTCGTCGTGCCGCGCGTCTGGTTGCACAGGAACACGGTGCCGGTGAAGTAGATGCCCGGCTCTGTAATCTTCTGTGCGTAGGCCCATGCTTCGCGCAGTTGCTGCACGGTCATCTGCACCGGCGCCTCGTCGGGCTGGTACGTCATGCCGTAGGCGTAGTCCTCGCCGTCCTTGCTGATCTCGACGTGGCAGCCCATGACGTGGGTGACCGGGTGCGTGTCGCAGAACGCGATGAGGCGCTTCATGCTGTCGTACCACGGCTCCCAGAAGCTGATGTAACAGCGGCCGCGATAGAACATGTCGCCGGTATAGAGGATCTGCGTGTAGCTGTCGTAATAGGCGAATTCGGAGACAACGTGGCCCGGCGAGCCCCAGATCAGGATCTCGCGCCCGCCGAGGTCGAGGCTCACGCGCTCTTCGGGGAAGTTGGTCATGCCCCAGAAGCCGACCATTTCCTCGTGCGTGAGGCCCATGTAGCGGGTGTTCGGCCGGTCGGCGAACTGGTTGGTCGCGGCGTAGTGGTCGGCGTGGAGATGGCTGAACGCCACCAGCAGTTCGAGGCTTGCGGGATCGCGGCCGTTGCGGGCGCACCATTCGTCGATGCACTGGTCGACGACGCCGCGCAGGTCCCAATCGTTGCGCAGTTGCACGAAGCCCTCGTCGAGCAACAGCACCCGGTCGTTCCCGAAGTAGAGCGGGGCGAACGGTGCTTCGTAGCTATAGGCCTTGTTCTGGCGCAGGATCGCGGTGTGGGGGTTGTACCAGTGGACCTGTACCGGCGGGTCGGTGTTGTCCATGCAGGACGACGAGCCGCAGATCCACTTGTCCGGGAAAGTACCGGTTGCGGGCAGGTTGGCCTTGAAGTCGATCGGCGGCGGGCGCGTCGCGGCGGAGGCGGCTTCGGACAGCCCGGTCAGCGCGGCACCGGTCAGCGGCACGGCGGCGATGGCGGCGTTGTAGGTCAGGAAAGAGCGGCGATCCACGGTGCGGTTTCCTTATGTGCAGGCAGCATGGCATTCCCCACTTTCGTCATTGCGAGCGTAGCGAAGCAATCCAGGGCAGTCTTGATCCGCTCTGGATTGCTTCGCTGCGCTCGCAATGACGCCGGGGAAGCGCCATCAGAACGGGCGGGGCGGGTTGATGTTCGGGACGCCTTCCGGCCAGACCGAAGTGCGCTGGTCGGGGCTGACGCCGTTGAACAGCGCGAAGTCCGGGCGGATCAGCATCATGTCCTTGCCCTTGATCTCGCGCGCGTGCTGCAGCGCGTCGTCGATCAGGTCCGGCGTCATTTCCAGCACCCGCTCGTAAGGCTTGTAGGTGGTGAAGCGGGCGTAATACTTGCCGGGCACGAACATCATCTCGATATGTCCGCCGAGCAGCCACTTCACCGAATTGGCGGCGGCGAAAGCCTTGAGTCTTTCCAGCGAGGCGATGAAATCGGTGTCGTTGCCGATGTTGATCTTGCCGGGGAACAGCAGGTCGCCGGTGAACAGCAGGTCGCAGTAGGGGTCGTAGAAGCTAACCCCGTCCTTGTGCGTGCCGGGCGTCGGGATCACCGTGATCACGCGGTCGCCGAGGTCGATCCTACCGGTGCCCGAGGGCCAGTTCGCGATGCCAAAAGCCTTCTGCATCAACGCGAGCGGCTTGGGAACGATGGTCGTATCCGGCCGGTCGGCGAACTGCACGAGGCCCTGATTCTGCGCAACATCCTCGGCCGAGGTGAGCGCGACGGTCAGCGGCACTTTCGTCCGCCCCCGCGCCTTGGCCCAGCGCGCGATGATCGCGTCCACCGTCTCGCGCAGGGGATAGTGCGCGGCGTTGGCGGTGGCGCCGGTGTCGATCAGCAGCGCGCCCTTGTTGCCGAACAGCAGGTACGTGAACGGCGCCTCCCAGTGGACGCACACGTTCTGGCGCAGCACGAAGGTATCCTCGTTGTACTGCACCACCTGCACGCGCGGGTCGCGGTTCTTCGCGGCGACATTGGACCCGTAAGTCCAGCGGAACGACAGGCTGCCCGCCGCCGGTCCGTCGCAGGCATAGTCGTGCATGACCGGCTTGCTGCGGTGGAGCGGCACGGCGCTGTCGGTATTACGCACGCCGGGGGGATTGTACCCCAGCGCCGGGTTGCCGTTGGGATAGGCGCGCCCGGTGGCGGCCTGCGAACTGCCGGAAAACCCCGTGCTACGGGTAGGACTCTGTGCCAAGAAATGCCCCCACACTGGCTGCGGGCGGGTCGGAACCGCCTCGATACGGGTCAGCTTATCGATATTACGAAACGTGACAACGGTATTATTTTCGTGCGATGGGAGTATCACTCGACCCCCGACTGCGCCTCCAACTGCTGCTGTCATCGGCGGCAAGGTTGGTATAGGGGAGGGGTCTTGTCGTTCCAGAAAGGGCGCCGCTTGAGCACCGATCCCGCCAGTCTTGCCCGGCTTTCCATGAGCCTTCCCGCAGACCTGTTCCGCCAGCTCGATGCCATGGTGGAGGAGCGCGGGCTGCCTTCGCGCTCGCAGTTGATCGCCGAACTGATCCGCCACGCCCTTGCCGAGCATGAGGCTTTGACCCGGCCGGAAGAGATGCTCGCGGGCACGATCACGCTGGTCTACCGGGGCGACAAGGGACGGGTGCGTCACCAGCTGGCGCAGAGCCAGGCGGAGTACCTGAAGGAAGTGATCTCCTCGCAGCACGTCTTCCTCGAGGACGACCAGTCGATGGAAGTCCTGCTGGTGCAGGGACCGGCCGAGCGGCTGAAGGAATTGTGCGATGCGCTGCGCGCCATTCGCGGCGTTCACCAGCTCCAGCTGGTCACCACCACCGCGCTGCTGCCGCCGCTCCACGAGCAGGACGAGGTCGCTGCAAAGGTGGCGGAAACCTCGCGCAAGCCGCAGCCGAAGGACGAAGTAGCGGCCTGAAGACTCGCGCATGATGCACAAGGGCAATGATGCGCGCAAGTATTACAAAAATCGCGCACCGTAATAATTTTCGATGGACAAGGACCCGAATCGCAGCAATGTTGCACTGCGAAAGGGGACCGAGTCATGATCGTATCGATCCGCAGCATTGCCAAGGCCGCGTTGATGGCCACCGCGATGCCGGCAGCACTTCTCACCGCCGCCTGCTCGCAGGCGCCGAGCGAAGCGCCCAAGCGTACCGAATTCAACATCGGATGGTCGATCTACGCGGGCTGGATGCCCTGGCCCTATGCCCAGCAGGCGGGCATCGTGAAGAAGTGGGCCGACAAGTACGGGCTCAAGATCAACATCGTCCAGGTCAACGACTACGTCGAGTCGGTCAACCAGTACACGGCGGGCAAGCTCGATGGCGTCACCGTCGCCAACATGGACGCGCTGACGATCCCGGCGGCGGGCGGCAAGGACACCAGCGCGATCATCGTCGGTGACTATTCCAACGGGAACGACGGCATCCTGATGAAGGGTGCGGGTGATCTCAAGGCGATCAAGGGCCAGTCGGTCAACCTCGTCGAGCTTTCGGTGTCGCACTACCTGCTGGCGCGCGGGCTGAACTCGGTTGGCATGCAACTGCGGGATGTGAAGACGGTCAACACCGGCGATGCCGATATCGTCGGCGCCTTCGCCAGCCCCGACGTCAAGGTCGCGGTGGCGTGGAACCCGCAGCTCAATGCGATGAAGGCGCAGCCGGGCGCGAAGCTGGTGTTCAGTTCCGCCGACATTCCGGGCGAGATTCTCGACCTGCTCTGCGTCGATACCGCGACGCTCAAGGCCAACCCTAACCTCGGCAAGGCGCTGGCGGGCATCTGGTACGAGACGACCGCGCTGATGATGCGCCAGGACGCCGAGGGCAAGGCCGCCCGCGCGGCCATGGCTAAGCTGGCAGGCGCGACGCCGGAAGCGTTCGACAGCCAGCTGAGCACGACGTTCCTCTACTCCGACGCCAAGGCCGCCGTCGCCGCGACCGACGCCCCCGCGCTCGTCACCACGATGACCCGCGTGCGCGACTTCAGCTTCTCCAAGGGGCTGTTCAAGGGCGCGAGTTCGGCCGACGCAGTGGGCATGTCGTTCCCCGGCGGCAAGACGCTGGGCGATGCACAGCACGTTACCTTGCGCTTCGACGACAGCTTCATGAAGATGGCCGCCGACGGCAAGCTCTAGAACCGTCCGCCACTGCGAGAGGGTCGCGGTGGTGAGGCGGGATAAACACAACACTCCACAGGTGGGATCACGACAATGCGCTGGGTGAATCGTCAGGTCGGGCGAGGGGGGCGGGTGCTTCTCGGCGCGGTGCCGATCCTGCTGCTCCTGCTGGTCTACATCGTCATGGCCGCGAGCCGCCATGCGGTGAACCCGGCCGACAAGATCCTGCCGCTGCCCGGCGCGATGGCCGAAAGCATGTCGGCGCTGCTCTTCGTGCCCGACCAGCTCACCGGACAACTGGTGTTCTGGGCGGACACCATGGCGAGCCTGCAGCGCCTCGGCATCGGCCTGGGCATCTCGACCTTGATGGCGCTGGTGGTGGGCCTTGCGCTCGGCGTTCTGCCGCCGGTGCGCGCCACCTTCGGGCCGCTCGTCACCGGCATTGCGGTGATCCCGCCGATCGCGCTGCTGCCGATCCTGTTCATCGCGCTCGGGCTGGGTGAGACCTCCAAGGTCGCGCTGATCGTCATCGGCATTGCGCCGGTCATGATCCGCGACATCGCCGCTCACGTCTCCGCGCTGCCGAAGGAGCAGGTGATCAAGGCGCTGACGCTGGGCGCCAACAGCTGGCAGGTGATGATCCGCGTCGCCCTGCCTCAAGCGATGCCGCGCCTGCTTCACGCCATCCGCCTCGCACTCGGCCCGGCCTGGGTGTTTCTGATCTCGGCCGAGGCGATCGCGTCGGACGTCGGGCTCGGCTACCGCATCTTTCTCGTGCGCCGCTACCTCTCGATGGACGTGATCCTGCCATACGTCGCGTGGATCGCGCTGCTGGCCATCGCGATGGACATGGCGCTGACTTTCCTCAGCCACCGGCTGTTTCCCTGGGCACATGGAGAAAGCCATTGAGCACGCTCCTGAGCTTCCGCGACGTCTGGGTCGAGTACGGCGACCGGATCATCATCGAAAAGCTGAACCTCGACATCGAGGAAGGCGCCTTCGTCTCCATCGTCGGCCCGTCGGGCGCGGGCAAGAGCAGTTTCCTGCGCCTGATCCTTGGGCAGGAGGGGCCGAGCCGAGGCGTGATCACCCTCGACGACACGCCGCTCAAACCTGAATGCGGGCCGGATCGCGGCGTTGTGTTCCAGCGCTATTCGGTGTTCCCGCACCTCTCCGCGCTGCGCAACACGATCCTCGGGCTGGAGTGCGAGAAGGCCCCGGTGCTCGGCCGCCTGTTCGGCAGCGCCCGCCGCGCCGCCGTCGAGGAAGCGACCGAGATGCTGACGGCGGTAGGCCTCGGCCACAGCCTCGACCTCTACCCCGCGCAGATGTCGGGCGGCATGCAGCAGCGCCTCGCGATCGCGCAGGCGCTGGTGAAGCGGCCACGCATCCTGCTGCTCGACGAGCCGTTCGGCGCGCTCGACCCCGGTATTCGTGCCGACATGCACGCGCTCATCCGCAATCTGTGGCGCAAGTATTCCCTGACGATCGTGATGGTGACGCACGACATTCGCGAGGCGTTCACACTGGGCACCCGCGTCCTCGCGCTCGACAAGCGCCGCCACGATCCGCACGCACCGCACCGTTTCGGCGCCACCGTTGTCTACGACCTGCCGATGCGCGAGCGTCCTGAAGAAACATCGCCGGAATCATCCGGCGAAAACGAAAATATTACGATTGACGTAAATCGTAATAACTGAAAAGAGAATGGGCATGGGCTCCGACTCCGCAAGCCTGGCGCGGCTCAGCATGAGCCTCCCGGCAGACCTCTTCAGACAGCTCGACATGATGGTGGCGGAACGCGGCCTGCCTTCCCGCTCCCAGCTCATCGCCGAACTGATCCGTCACGCTCTGGCCGAGCACGGTTCGCTGATGCGGCCCGAGGAGATGCTCGCGGGCACCATCACCCTCGTCTACCGCAGCGAGCGGGGCCGGGTGCGGCACCAGCTCTCGCAGACGCAGGCCAGTTACCTGAAGGAAGTGATCTCCTCGCAGCATGTCGTGCTGGAGGACGACCAGTCCCTCGAAGTTCTTCTCGTGCAGGGTCCGGCCGTGCGGCTGAAGGAACTGTGCGACGCCATCCGCCGGGTGCGCGGGGTGCAGCAGCTAGAGCTGGTCACCACCACCGCCCTCCTGCCGCCGCTCTACGACCAGAGCGGAGACGACTTCAAGAATATCGGAGCGCATTCATGACCGAGACATTGGCCGATCCGCTCGCTGCCCGAGACCACGCCCGTGCCCAGGGCGGCACCGTGGTCGAGAGCATGCCCGTGCTGCCCCCGGTGGCCGATGATCTGCCCGAGGGCGTCGATGCCGCCGACCTCGTGTGGGAAGAAACCATCGCGGCGGGCGGCTATGCCACGCGGCGGCTGACACGCGGCTCGCGGCTGCGGCTGATCGACGTCAAGGGCGATGCCTGCGCCTCGATCCTGCTGTTCAACGCCGAGATGCCGACCGAACGCCTCAACGTGGCGGACACCGTGAAGGTCCAGTGGAACGCCTATCTTGGCGAAGGCAAGCTGCTGCTCTCCGACATGGGCCGCGTGATGATGAGTATTGTCGAGGACAGCGCAGCCACGCACGACACCTTCTGCGGAACCTCCAACCCGGCGACGAACCTTGCCAAGTATGGCGAGGGGCGCAACTCGGGCGCTTACCCCAGCGGCCGCGACCGCTTCCTGCTCGGCGCGGCTAAGCATGGCCTCGGCCGCCGCGACGTGCATCCGTGTGTGACGCTGTTCAAGGGCGCCCGGATCGAGGCGGACGGCGCGATCACGCCCGAGGTCGGCCCCTTCGCGCCCGGCCGTACCGTGATCCTGCGCGCCGAGATGGATGTGATCGTGGTGATCGCCAACGTCCCCCACGTGCTCGATCCGCGCTCCGAATACACCGTGACGCCGCTGCGCGCCTCGGCATGGCGCGGGCCGGTGACGGGCGAGGACGATCCCGTCCGCACCGCCAGCCCCGAAGGCCTGCGCGCCTTCGAGAACGTCGAAGACTACTTCCGCCGCTGAATAAGGGACACGCGATCATGAGCACCGATCCTCACATGTCCGGCCTCACCGGCACCGTCATCCACGACGTCGTCGTCCCCGCCCGCGCGCCTTGGCTGCATCACGTCAAGGCCGGGCAGACCCTGCGCATCGTCGACCTCGAAGGCAATCAGGCGGTCGACTTCCTGCTCTATTCCGCCGCCGACGATGCCGAGCGCTACTCCGCGCAGGATACCGTCGCGGCGCAGGGCAACCTGTTCCTGCGCGAAGGCACGAAGCTGCTCTCGAACGAGGGCAACGCGCTGATGACCATCGCCGCCACCTCGGTCGATTACCACGACACGATCGGCGGCGCCTGTTCGTGCGAGAGCAACACCTTGCGCTACGGCCATCACACGAAGTCCGAACATGCCTGCGTCGAGAACTTCCTTGAGGCCAATCTCCTTGAAGGGCGCGGCAAGCGGGACATCGTCTCCAACATCAACTTCTTCATGAACGTGCCGGTCGAGCCGGACGGGTCGCTGGGCATCGTCGACGGTATTTCCGCGCCGGGCCTGACTGTGGACCTGCGAGCGGAGATGGACGTGATCGTCGTCGTTTCGAACTGCCCGCAGGTCAACAACCCTTGCAACGGCTTCAACCCCACTCCCGTCAGGATGATCGTTACCGCATGAGCTTCGACACCGTCCTGATCGCGAACCGGGGCGCGATCGCCACCCGCATCATCCGCACGTTGCGCGGCATGGGCCTGAAGTCCGTCGCAGTCTATTCCGAGGCGGACGAGAACTCCAACCACGTATCCGAAGCCGACGAAGCCGTGTTCATCGGCGGCGCCAAGGCGTCCGAAAGCTACCTCAACATTCCCGCGATCATAGCGGCGGCGAAGAAGACCGGGGCAGGGGCGATCCACCCCGGCTACGGCTTCCTCGCCGAAAACGTCGAGTTTGCCGAGGCCTGCGCGGCGGAGGGCATCGTCTTCGTCGGCCCGACCACCGACAACATCCGCACCTTCGGTCTCAAGCATAGCGCCCGCGCGCTCGCCGCCGCGCATGACGTGCCGCTGGCGCCCGGCACCGACCTGCTGACCGACGAGGAAGCGGCCGTCAGCGCCGCAGCCTCGATCGGCTATCCGGTCATGCTCAAGGCGACGGCGGGCGGCGGCGGCATCGGCATGCGGGTCTGCACCGACGAGGCGCAACTGCGCGACGGCTTCGCCACCGTGAAGCGGCAGGGGCAGAGCAACTTCGGCGACGCCGGGGTCTTCCTCGAACGCTACATCGGCCGCGCGCGCCACATCGAGGTGCAGCTGTTCGGCGACGGCGAGGGCCGCGTCATGGCCCTTGGCGAGCGCGACTGCTCGCTCCAGCGCCGCAACCAGAAGGTCGTCGAGGAAGCCCCCGCGCCGCTGCTGCCCGAGAGCGTGCGCACCGCGCTCTACGCCGCCGCCGTGCGTCTGGGCGAGGCCGCGAAGTACCGCTCGGCAGGCACCGTGGAATTCCTCTACGACGCCGACCGCGCCGAGTTCTTCTTCCTCGAAATGAACACCCGCCTGCAGGTCGAGCACGGCGTCACCGAGATGGTGATGGGCATCGACCTCGTCGAATGGATGATCCGCGGCGCGGCGGGCGATTTCGCCTTCCTCGACGCGCCCGCACCGACGATGACGGGCCATTCGGTCCAGATGCGTCTCTACGCGGAAGATCCTTCGCTCGATTACCGCCCAACTTCGGGCACGCTGACCGCGCTGGAATTCCCCGAGGACATTCGCGTCGAGACGTGGTGCTCGGCGGGCAGCACCGTCAGCGCCTGGTACGACCCCATGCTGGCCAAGCTCATCGTCCATGCGCCCAGCCGCGAGGAAGCCGTGGAAGCGGCCCGACGCGCGATCGACGCGACCCGCGTGGACGGCATCGAGACGAACGTGCGCTGGCTGCGCGACGTCGTGCGCAGCGACGCCTTCACCAGCGGCGAAGTGTCGACCAAGGTTCTCGATGGCATCACGTTCACCCCGCGCGCGTTTCGCGTCGTCAGCGGCGGCACCGCGACGACCGTGCAGGACTGGCCGGGTCGCCAGCACCTGTGGGCCGTGGGCGTGCCGCCCTCGGGCCCGATGGACGACCAGTCGTTCCGCCTCGGCAACCGCTTGCTCGGCAATCCCGAGGGCACGGCGGGGCTTGAGGCCACCGTCACCGGCCCAACGCTGGCCTTCGTCTCCGATGCCCGCGTGTGCCTGATGGGCGCGGACTTCGGCGCGACGTTGGATGGCGTACCGGTGGAGCGGGGCGTTCCCATCGACATCGCGGCGGGCCAGACGTTGGCGATGGGCCGCGCGTCCTCGGGCGGCTTCCGGGGCTACATCCTGTTCGCGGGCGGGCTCGACATCGCGCCCTACCTCGACAGCCGCGCGACCTTCGAACTCGGCCAGTTCGGCGGCCACGCCGCGCGGCGCCTGCTGGCGGGTGACACGATCCACCTCGGTTCGGACCCCACCGAAGCCGCGCTCCCCGCCGTCACGCTGCCTGCAATCGGCAACGAGTGGACCTTGCGCGTCCTTTACGGCCCGCACGGTGCGCCGGACTTCTTCACGCCCGAGGACGTGGAGATGGTCATCAATGCCGAGTGGAAGATTCACTACAACTCCAACCGCACCGGCGTGCGCCTGATCGGCCCCAAGCCGCGCTGGGCGCGCACCGACGGTGGCGAGGCGGGGCTTCACCCCTCCAACATCCACGACAACCCCTACGCCATCGGCGCGGTGGACTTCACCGGCGACATGCCGATCATCCTCGGGCTGGACGGCCCGTCGCTGGGCGGGTTCGTGTGCCCCTTCGTGGTGATCGCGGCGGACCGCTGGAAGATCGGCCAGCTTGCGCCGGGCGACAAGCTGCGTTTTGCCCCCGTCACCATCGAGGACGCCGCAGCCGCTGACGCCGCCCAGCGCGCTTTCGTGGCGACCGGCGCGGTGCCGGAGGCCACCTCGGCGCGCGGCGTGGAAACGCTGACGCCGATCCTCTCCGAAATCCCCGAAGGCCCCGGCCGTCCGCGCACGGTCTACCGCCAGCAGGGCGACCGCAACATCCTCGTCGAATACGGCCCGATCGTGCTCGACATCGAACTGCGCATCCGCGTCCACGCGCTGATGACCGAACTGGAACGCCTCGCCGCGCCCGGCATCATCGACATCGTGCCCGGCATCCGCTCGCTGCAGCTGCACTTCGACGGCGCGGCGATGGACCAGAAGGCGGCGCTTGCCATGCTGATCGCCGCCGAGGAGCGGCTTGGCGATCTGGAGGACTTCGCAATCCCCTCGCGCGTCGTCCACCTGCCGCTCAGCTGGCGCGACCCCGCGATCGTCGAGACGATCGAGAAGTACATGACGACCGTGCGCGACGATGCGCCCTGGTGCCCTGACAACATCGAGTTCATCCGCCGCATCAACGGCCTGCCCGATCAGGCCGCGGTCGAGAACCTGATCTTCGAGGCCAATTACCTCGTCATGGGGCTGGGCGACGTCTACCTCGGCGCGCCGGTCGCGACGCCGGTGGACCCGCGCCACCGCCTCGTCACCACCAAGTACAACCCCGCGCGCACCTGGACGCCGCCCAATGTCGTGGGCATCGGCGGCGCCTACATGTGCATCTACGGCATGGAAGGGCCGGGCGGCTACCAACTGTTCGGGCGCACCGTGCAGGTCTGGAATACTTACCGCCAGACCGAAGCGTTCACCGAGGGCAAGCCCTGGCTGCTGCGCTTCTTCGACCAGATCCGCTTCTACCCCGTCAGTGCGGAGGAACTGGCCGACTGGCGCCGCGAATTCCCCGCCGGTCGCCGCGCGCTCAGGATCGAGCCGAGCGAATTCCGCCTCGCCGACTACCGCGCCTATCTGGCCGATAACGCCGCCGGGATCGCCGAGTTCGAACAGCGCCGCAAGGCCGCCTTCGACGAGGAACGCGCCGAGTGGGAACGCCTCGGCGAATTCGACCACGCGGCCGATCTCGCCGACGCGGACCTGCCCGCCGAAGAGGCGATCGAACTGCCCGAGGGCTCCGATCTCGTCGAGGCGCCTTATGGCGGCAGCGTCACGCGCCTGCTCGTGCAGCCGGGCGATACCGTCGCCGCAGGGGACAAGATCGCGGTGCTCGAAGCGATGAAGATGGAATGCGCGGTGGAAAGCCCGGGCAGCGGCACGGTTTCGGCGCTCTACATGCGCGAAGGCCAGTCGCTGCAGCCCGGTGCCCCGATGCTTGCCCTTAGGAAACACGCATGACCCGTTTGAGCGCCACCCGGATCGCTGCTGCCGTCAAGACCGGCGCAACAACCGCCGTCGCCGTGGCCGAGAATACCTTCGCCCGCGTCGAGGCCTATGCCGCCGTCCAGCCGCAGATCTGGATCAGCCGCGCCACCCGCAGCGAACTCCTCGACATGGCCGCCGCCGTGGACGCGCGCGTCGCGGCGGGCGAGGACTTGCCGCTGGCGGGCGTGCCCTTCGCGGTGAAGGACAACATCGACGTGGCGGGGTTCGAGACGACGGCGGCCTGCCCCGCCTTCGCTTACGAGCCCGAGGACGACGCGGGCGTGATCGAGCGGCTGCTGGCGGCGGGCGCGGTCTGCGTGGGCAAGACCAACCTCGACCAGTTCGCCACCGGCCTCAACGGATCGCGCAGCCCTTACGGGATTCCGCGCAATGCCTCGAACCTCAATTACGTCAGCGGAGGGTCCAGCTCGGGCTCGTCGGTCGCGGTGGCGGCGGGGCTGGTGGCCTTTGCTCTCGGTACCGATACGGCGGGATCGGGCCGCGTGCCTGCCGCGTTCAATCACCTGATCGGCATGAAGCCCACCAAGGGCCGCTGGTCCACGCGCGGCCTCGTCCCGGCCTGTCGCACGATCGACTGCATCACCGTCTTCACGGACGACACCGCCGACGCCCGGTTGGTGGACGGCGTGGTCGCCGCGTTCGATGTGGCCGATCCCTACTCGAAGGCACTTGCCGACAAGCCTCTCGCCGTGAAGCGCATCGGCGTGCCGCGCCGCGAGCAGCGCGTATTCTTCGGCGATGGCGAGTCCGAATACCTCTACGACAAGGCGCTCGCCAAGCTGGCGACCTTGGGCGAGATCGTCGAGATCGACCTCGCTCCGCTGCTCGAAGCTGCGCAACTGCTCTACGGCGGCCCGTGGGTCGCGGAACGCACCGCCGCGATGGAGGGCATCCTCGCCAGCAACCCGCTCGCGGTCGATCCGACCGTGCGTGCGGTGGTCGAGCCCGGCAAGGCCATGAGCGCGGTCGAACTGTTCAACGGCATCTACCGCATGGCCGACCTCAAGCGCCACGCCGACCTGCTGTGGACCGACATCGACATGATGGCCTTCCCCACCACCGGCACCACCTACCGCGTCTCCGAGATGCTGGCCGCGCCCATCGCACTCAACAGCAACCTGGGGCTCTACACCAATTTCGTGAACCTGCTGGACATGGCCGCGCTCGCCGTGCCCGCCGGTATCCGCGCCAATGCCACCGGCTTCGGGATCACCCTGATCGGCCCGGCCGACACCGACCGCGCCCTGCTGGACGCGGCCGACGCCTACCTTGCGGTCGCGGATTTGCCCGCGCCGCCGCCACTCGACCTGGAGGGAAAGATGCAGACCGTGAAGCTCGCCGTCGTCGGCGCCCACCTGAAGGACATGCCGCTGCACTGGCAGCTGACCAGCCGCGAGGCCGAGTTCGTCGGCGCGTTCGAGACCGCGCCGACCTACAAGCTCTACGCCATCGCCGGCAGCGTGCCGCCCAAGCCCGCGCTGGTGCATGACGAGGCAGGCGCCGCGATCAAGGTCGAGGTCTACGAACTGGGCGTCGCCGAGTTCGGCAGCTTCACCGTCGACGTGCCCGCGCCGCTGGCGATCGGCAACGTGACGCTGGCCGACGGCACCACGGTCAAGGGCTTCGTCTCCGAACCGCGCGCGCTGACCGGGGCGGAGGACATCACGCATCTGGGTGGCTGGCGCGCTTTCATCGCGAGCAAGGCGTAAGTTCTCTTTCGTCTGCCGGAGTGCGAGACCCTTCGACAAGCTCAGGGTGAGCGGCCTTGGTGGAAGAACCTATAAATCCGCTCAGGCTGAGCTTGTCGAAGCCCCGGGAGTGGGCCGCTGGCCTTGAATGAAAGAAGGGCTCAGTTCGGAGCACGTTTCACATCAGTAAGGGGCAAAATCCATGCGCAAGTTCGGTCTGATGCTTCTGGCTGCCACGGCGGCGTTTCCCGGCCTTGCGCACGCGAAGGCAGCTTCGGGGGAACCGGAGGCCATCCAGGTCCCCGGCTTCGCGGATTTCCTCGCGGTGGACGGCAAGACCGTCTGGGCCACCAACAAGGGCCGGGTCGAGCAGTGGTCCCGTAAGGGCAAGCTCGCCGAAGTCGCGATGGCGCACCCCTGCGGCGCGATGGCGATCACCGCTGGCTCGCTGTGGGTGGCGGACTGCGAGGAAAAGGCCGTCAAGCGCATCGACGTGAAGACCGCCAAGATCATCGCCACCATCCCCACCGGCATCGCCTCCAGCGGTGAACTCAACGTCGTCGCGGGCGACGGCTCGGTCTGGGTCGCCAGCGACAATGAAAAGGGCCTCGTCGCCCGCATCGACCCGGCCACCAACGCCGTCGTCGCCTCGGTCCCGGTCGATCCGGGCACGTGGTATCTGACCTATGGCTTCGGCGCGGTCTGGGCGGTGAGCGCCACGAAGCAGTCGCTCCAGCGCATCGACACCAAGAGCAACACCGTCACTGCCAAGATCCCGCTCGGCAAGGAGCCCGGCTTCCTCGCGGCGGGCGAGGGCGGCGTCTGGGTGCAGGAGCAGGGCGACGGCACGCTCGCGCGGATCGATCCCGCGACCAACGCGCTGGCGGGCCGCATCAAGGTCGGCGACAACCTCAAGTGGGGCGACGTCGATACCGGAGCGGGCAAAGTCTGGCTGCGCACCACCGACGATCAGGTCTTCGCGGTGATCGACCCGAAGGCGATGACGGTCGCCGCGCGCATGGGCAAGGCGGCAGGCAGTGGCGCCCTGCGCTGGACCTCGAAGGGCGTCTGGACCTCGGCGCACGATGAGCACACGCTGACGTGGTGGTCGAACGCGGCTCTACGCGCGAAGTAGGGCCGTGGCACGCTTGGACCGTGACGTTTATTCGATCTGGACACCCATCGTCATTCCCGCGAAGGCGGGAACTCATCTCCTGACGCTGCCTGTTGCACTGGCATCAGTTGGGTCCCCGCCTTCGCAGGGATGACGGCGTTATGATTGGGGTGGTGGTGCTCTAGGGTAGCGTTGTGTGCCGTTGAGTGCCGCCTGATTCACACCGCTCCATAAATTGCGTCTATGACCCGGCTCACGGACCGGCTACCCCTTGTTTCCATGAGCGAAGACACCCCGCTGACCGACCGTAAATTCGCCAGCCGGGTGGACTGGAACCTCATGCGCACGTTCGTCGACATCGTGCGCGCCGGGGGCATCGGCGCGGCGGCGCGCGAACTCAACAAGCAGCAGCCGAGCATATCGGCCGCGCTCAAGCGGCTTGAGGATCACGTCGGCACCACCTTGCTGGTCCGCTCGGCCAACGGTGTCGAGATGACGGCGGCGGGCAAGGCGATGATGGCGCTGTGCGAAGACATGCTGGAATCGGCGCGCCTCGTGCCGCATCAGATCGCGCAGGCCATCCGCCGGGTCGAGGGGATCGTGCGCATCCAGATCGTCTCGGCCATCGTCTCGGCCGAGTTCGACGAAGCCATCGCCAGCTTCCACCGCCGCCACCCCGGCATCCGCATCGAGATTCGCGTTTCGTCCTGGCGGCAGGTGCTCGATGCGCTGGAGCGCGGGGAGGTCGAGGTCGGCATCGGCTACGACAACAGCGTGCGCGGCGGGCTGGTCTACGAACCGCTGTTCGTCGAGCGTCAGCAGTTGTACTGCGGCCGCAGCCACCCGATGTTCGGCTACCGCATCAGCCAGCCGCGCGAGTTGAAGGATGAGGGATTCGTCCTCTCCGGCGAGGACGAGATCGAGATCGTCACGCACTTGCGCCGTCGCTACGGGCTGGGCGGGCGCGTCACCGGGCTGGCCGAAGACATCAACGAGGCGCGGCGTCTGATCGTCTGCGGGGTGGGCATCGGTTTCCTGCCGGTCCCGGCGGTGCGCTCGGAAATCGAGCGGGGGCAACTCTGGCCGCTGCTTCACGCGGACTTCGAGCCGTCCTACGAAATCTTCCTCCTCGCCCGCGCGGAGCCGGAGCGCGACACGGCGACGCAGCTGTTCATCGACGAGGTTTTCCGCCGGATTCGCGCGATTCCGCGCTCATAGATGAAATCTATGCCCTTCATTGCAAATTTGTGTCTGCCGTGACGATCGGCGGCGCGTCACTTTTGTTTCCCCGGGGAAAAGGTGACCGCCCAGCATGCGCAAAGCCACGAAATTCCAGCTGTCAGCAAAGGAAATCCGCCCTTTCAGTGTGGGCGTGGCGGTTCTCAGGCTGCTTCGGGACGGCATCGCGGCGCGGGCGCAGGCAGTAGGTTCCGTCCCGGCATCGCCTCCGGAACAGCGCTCCTGATGCGGCGGGACGTGTTCCGCCCGGAAAACCGTCTCCGGATCGCGCTGGCAGCCCTGGGCATCGTCCTTTTCGCGAGCAGCGCTGCGGATGCCTTCGCCGCTTCCGGCCCTGTCAGCAAGCTGGTTTCCTGTGGTGAGGAAAGCTGCCTGCAGGTCTCCGGTCGCCGCTCCGATCCCGCATCGCTGGTCCAGATCAACGGCCACCCGGTAACGGTCGAGGGCGGGAAGGCGTGGAAGGCGGTGCTGCCCTTGCACACGGTGCGCAGCTGGTCGGCTCCCATGGCGCGGACCATTGCCGTCACCGATGCTTCCGGTACGCAGCAGGCCGACCTGCCGATCGGACTGCTCGGCCACGTCACCGAACTCGCACTGGTGGTAAGCAGCCACTGAATTCGGCCAATATCGACCGATTGTCAGTTCCCCTGCAGAGCGCTATGACGTAAGCGGCCGCCGTTAGAGTGGTCCTCGACAAGTGTGCAGGAGATGATGATGAAGATTGGCCTGATGGCGCTGGCCGCCTGTGCCCTCGCTACCGCTGGTGCTGCTTCGGCGGCGACCGGCGACAACCCCTTTGCCCGCGATCAGGTCATGCTTGACCTCAAGGGGCTCGACCTTGCCACCACCGATGGCCAGCAGCGCCTTGCGATCCGCATGGATCAGGCTGCCCGCTCGGTCTGCGGCGAGGGTATGGCCCGCGTCCACCTCATGGCCGAGCGCAAGGCGCACGACTGCCGCGCGGCGGTGAAGGCGGACATCCGCACCCGCATCGAAGCGCGTATGGCAGCGGCCTCCACGCCCTCTCGCGTCCAGCTCGCCAGCGCTCGCTGAGTGAAGCTGCCCGAGCGGTAACGCGCCCGCGATTCGCAGGCGCGCCCAGGATTGGGCAATAAGCGGAAGACATCTTCGCGCGGCGGTGATCCGCCGCGCTTTTCTTTTGCGTGTCGGCGAATACCGGAAAACCGGCCGGGACAACGGTGTCCCTGCGGTGAATTGGCTCCGTCGGATCGTGACCGGGTACGGTTGAAGTAGCGTTTTGCGCGCGTTTCGCGCATGGTCGCCGCGTCGCGAAGAAACGGGGGAGGCGTGACGGCGCATCCCTGCCGATCTTCATGCACCTTCAGACACGCCGTCCCGGCGCAGCGCCATCGCGAAAGGCCAAGATGCAACCGATCACACTGACCCGCTTCCTCATCGAACAGCAGCGGAGCGAGGACAGCGCCTGTCCTTCCGAACTGCGCCTCCTCATCGAGACGGTCGCCCGGGCCTGCAAGTCGGTGACTTTCGCGATCTCCAAGGGTGCGCTTGGCGACGTGCTGGGCACGCTCGGCTCGGAGAACGTGCAGGGCGAAGTGCAGAAGAAGCTCGACGTCATCGCCAACGAGATCCTGCTCGATGCGAACGAGTGGGGCGGCCACCTCGCGGCCATGGCGTCGGAGGAGATGGAAACGATCCATCGCATTCCCAACCGCTACCCCAAGGGCGAATACCTGCTGCTGTTCGATCCGATCGACGGGTCCAGCAACGTCGACGTCGATCTGTCGGTCGGCACGATCTTCTCGGTCCTCCACGCGCCGGAGAACTCGGCGGGCCGTGAGGTTACCGAGGAAGACTTCCTCCAGCCCGGCAGCGCGCAGGTGGCTGCGGGCTACGCGATCTACGGGCCGCAGACCTTGCTGGTTCTGACGCTGGGCAACGGCGTCTACGAATTCACGCTCGACCGTGAAATGGGCGCCTGGCGCATGACCGACGGCCCGCTCAAAATCGCTACGGGCAACAAGGAAGTCGCCATCAACATGGCGCGTCGCGAACAGTGGTCGCCCGCCATCCGCCGCTACATCGACGACCGCGTCGGCTGCGAGGAAGGCCCGTTGGCGGGTCAGTACAACATGCGCTGGACCGGCTCGATGGTGGCCGACATCCACCGCATCCTCAAGCGCGGCGGCGTGTTCCTCTACCCCTCCGATCACCGCAAGCCCGGCAAGGCCCGTCTGCGCCTGCTCTACGAAGCCAACCCGATGAGCTTCCTCATTGAACAGGCCGGCGGCACCGCCATCGACGGCAAGGAGCGCATCATGGACGCCCAGCCCACCGGCCTGCACCAGCGCATCGGCGTCGCTCTGGGCGACCCTGAGGAAATCGCCGCGCTGCTGGAGAACGTCGGCGAGATGGCCACCGCCTGACGGTCGGCTTCGATAACGGGCGGTGGCCGCGGCTGCCGCCCGATTCCCATTCGCAGTTCCGTACCCCAATATTTTTGTTGCCGCTTTTTACGACATCTATTGCAAACCAAGAACGTTACAGTATGATAGCGGTAACAAATGGGAAGAGAGTGCGTGGAATCGGCATCCTGAAGATACGGCCGAGAATTGCGTCCGACTGCTGGCGGCGGTCGTGGCGTAATAGGTCTGATTCGGATTTCCGAATGACTGTCGGCGGGTTATCGACCTTTCGATAGCGATCCTCTGCGCCCTCTATCTAGGGGCGATATGAGGCAGGGTTTTTTCGAGAATAAACCGTTGACTAGTCCGGTGCTGCCGCGGCGGACGATAATGAAGGGCTTGGGCGGAGTATTCGTGCTGCCGCTCGTGGCGAACCGGCCGCTTTATGACGCGGCAGTCGGGACAGCACCTGCGGGAACTGCGGCGAGGAACTTCGCTACGCTGCAGGACGCGATCGATGCCGCCTCACAAGTTTCAGACCGCCAACCCTGGCGCATCTGGCTGGGTGAAGGGCGGTTCCGAGGACAGGTGCGTATCCAGCGGCCGAACGTGGAGATACACGGGCGCGGAGCCGGGCGCTCGGTACTGTTTTTCGAAGCGGCAGCGGGATGGATAGCGCCTGACGGCAAGCCCTATGGCACTTTCAGAACCTGGTGCCTCAGCATCACGGCGCCGGACGTTCGGCTGCACGGACTTTCCATTGCCAACACGTTTGATGCGCCTGCGGAAATGCGCCGCCCGGGCGGGATGCGCTCGGATGAAGGGGGGAGCCAGCAAGCGCTGGCGCTGTCTCTAGGGCGCGGGGCGGACAGGGTGATCGTCTCGGACTGTGAGATTACGGGGCATCAGGACACCCTCTACTGCGCAGAGGGTCGGGCGTTGTTCCATGCCTGCCTGATCACGGGCAGCTACGATTTCATCTTCGGCGGTGCCGCCGCGCGGTTCGAGCGGTGTGAAATCCGCTCGCTGCCACGGATCGACCCGGTCGAGGGCTATGTGACGGCGCCCAACACGGTCGTCGATCAGACGGCAGGACTGGTGTTCGATGGCTGTGCGCTGACGGCGGAAACCGGCGTGCCGAAGGGCAGCGTATTCCTTGGCCGCCCCTGGGGCACCTCGACTATGCGCGATGGTCTGCGTGTGAAGACGATCGGGATGGCCGCATATTTGCGTTGCTGGATGGGACCGCATGTGGCTCCGAGCGGGTGGACGCGCATGTGGTACACCGATGCGGCCGGCAAGCGTGCCTGGTTCGAGCCCGAGGACGCGCGCTTCATGGAGTTCGGCAATACCGGCCCAGGCGCACCCGCGCCGTTCGGTGCAGAGACGGGCGGTGCCGTTCGGCGGGGGCGCCTCCTGAATGCGGCCGAGGCAGCGGCATTTTCACGCGAGCAGATGTTTTCGGATTGGCGCCCCTTCGTGTGAGGCGGCGCTCTGGGGCAAGACTTTTCAACGAAGCAAGAAAACGGGGATGTTTGAAATGAGCAGGAACTTGCGAGCGGTGCTGCTTTGCGCGACCGCACTGGGCATGGCAGGTGCGTTTTCGACCACGGCAAGTGCGCAGGACGGCGGCACTATCGAGGATACCCAAGCCATCGGCGATAACGAGGCGGAGGCGATCGTTGTAACAGGCTATCGAGAAAGCCTCGCGAATGCGTTGAACGTCAAGCGCAATTCCAATGCCGCGATCGATGTCATCAACGCCGAGGACATCGCCGACTTCCCGGACGCCAACCTCGCGGAATCGATCCAGCGCCTGCCAGGGATCACCATCGATCGCGAGAATGGCGAGGGGCGCCAGATCACCGTGCGAGGACTGGGTGGTGACTTCACGCGCGTGCGCCTGAATGGGTTGGAGGCGCTGTCGACTGCCGGTGACAGTCAGGCGCAGTCGACGGGAAATCGATCGCGCGGGTTCGATTTCAATACGTTTGCATCGGAATTGTTCAGCCAGATCGCGGTCCGCAAGTCGGCTTCGGCAGACGTGGACGAAGGATCGCTGGGCGCGACGGTGGACCTGACCTCGGGCCGCCCGCTGACTTATGGCAAGAACCGCTTCGCGCTGTCGGTGCAGGACGGCTACTACGAGAATGGCGGCACGCACAATCCGCGCATCGCGGGGCTCATCTCGCGCAAATTTGACACCGGTGTCGGTGAGTTCGGCATCCTCATTTCGGGCGCCTACAACAAGCGCCGCCAGAGCGCGGACGGCTATCTGCAGTCGCCGGGTTCGGCCGATTACGTCTATCGTGGAGCGACCTTCCCGACCTCAAGCACATTGCTGAACGGGCAGAATCGTCAGGGTTTCGCGGCCCCGGCCGGAACGCCGTGTGACCAGATCGTGCCGGGCACGGCGATAACGAACGCGGCCGTCTGTTCGGCGCTGACCGGATCGGATCCGGCCGCCTATAACCTCGTCAACAGTCCGATGGGTTCGACCGTCGTGAACGGCGTGACGACCACGCCGGGCTCCATCGTGCGCTTTCCGGCGCTGCCGACGATCCAGTCGCGCGAGATCAGGCAGGAGCGCATGGGCTTTACGGGATCTTTGCAATGGCGGCCCTCCTCGCGCACGATGATCAGCCTCGATGGCCTTTATTCCAAGCTCAAGAACCAGACGACCAACTACCAGTTGACGCCGTTCGGGCTGGTTCGGGGCGATCTCAACGCCGGGCTCTATACTGCGTCGGCGGATACATCGACGACGGTGAAGCGCGGGTTCTACAACCGCTGCGATGCGCGGGCGGGCACGGAAATCCTGGCGCCGATCGATTGCGGGCAATCGCTCTACGGCAATACTCCCGTGGCGGGCGCTATCAGCGGCATGAGCTTCAATCCCAACAACTGGGACCCCTACGACTATTATAACAGCCCGTCCTCACCGGGGTACGTTCCCGACGCTGCGGGAATTGCCCGGCGAGTAGCGTTCATCGGCAAGCAGGCGGTGCGGGTTTACGACGCGGCGCTCACGCCCGGCGGGACTGCGGACTATCTTAAGCTCGGCAATGTCGACGTGTCGTCAGTCACGGATGAGAACACCTATTCGACCACGTTCAAGCAGGGCTCGCTGCTGCTGGAGCACGAATTCTCCGACAAGCTGGCGATTTCCGCGCTCTATGGCCGCTCGGAATCGTATAACGACAGCACTGGTCTCCTGGCGGAAATCGAGCATCTCGACGCCGGGCAGGGCACTTCGCCGGACGACTACTTCATCTACGACAACCGGGGCGGTGGCGGGATGCCGGTGCTCAACGTCGGGTTCGACGCGGCCAATCCGGACAATTGGGAGTATATCAAGGGCCATTCCTCGATCCGGCACTTCCGCCGCATCATCAAGAATACCTACGATGGCGGACGTTTCGACGTGACGTGGAAGGCGGTGAAGGATTTCACCGTCAAGGCGGGCTTCACACGGCGCGTATATACGTTTTCGAACAGCCAGATGCAGCGCACCATCTCGGATTCGCTCAACCCCAGCTTTCTCGAAGCGGGCGTGACGACGGAGGAAATGACGCGCCTGACGAACTGGGGGGAGGGGATCAAGGCGCCCGCCGGAACGACCACCCAGTATCTCTCGCCCGACCTCGAGGCGTTCAAGCGCGTCTACGATTTCACCTGTAACTGCATCAACAAGTGGGGCGACTGGCGGATCACTTACCTCAATAATGCGGCCAACCAGTTCGGTGTGAAGGAAACCGATACCGGCGGCTACATGATGGTGGAATTCACCCGCGACCTGTTCGGCGGGGTTCTTCGTGGGGACGCGGGGATGCGCTTTGCCCATACCAAGGTCGTCGCGGAGGGACTGACCAACACCTCTCGCCCGGTCTCCAACGACAATGCCTATGACGACTGGCTGCCCTCGATGAACCTCGTGTTCGAACCGACCAGTTCGCTGCTGCTGCGCTTCTCGGCGGCAAAAGTCATGGCGCGCCCGATCCTGAGCAACATGGCGCCGAGTGTCACCTCGTTCTCGGTGCCGACGACGCCGGGTGCCGTGACGGGCGGCTCCATCACGCTCGGTAACACCAAACTGCAGCCGTTCCGTGCGACCAACCTCGACTTCTCGGCCGAGTGGTATTTCGGGCAGGGAGGGCTGCTGGCGGTGGCGCTGTTCCGCAAGGACTTGTCGAGCTTCCCGCAGACGGTGGTGGCGGAAGGCCGCCTCTCGGAAATCCTGACGCCCGAGATCATCGACCAGTTGCGTGTCTCGCAGGTCAACCCGGATGCCGTCGCCTATATCGATGCCGACAACGTCTTCAACATCCGTCAGTACCGCGATGCACCGGGCGGCTACATCAACGGCATCGAGGTTTCCTACCAGCAGAATTTCACGTTCCTGCCCGGCTTCCTCAAGTACTTCGGCATTCAGGCGAACTATACCCATATCAAGACCAGCCTGAGCTACATTCTCGATCCCGGCGCGCCTGCCTCGGGAACGAACCCCGGCAGGCCGCGGATCGTGTCGAAAGGGCCGTTCCTTGGCGCGTCGCCGGATTCGGTGAACTTCACGCTGTTCTATGAAACGCCGACGTGGAGCATCCGTGGCTCGGTTGCCCATCGCAGCGGCTACTACACGGCTTATCCGGTGTCGTCTGGCAGTTGCGAGCCGGGCTACTGCGACTCCCCGCTCGTCAATGATTTCGTGGGCAGCAAATCGACCACGAACTTCGACATGTCGGCGCAAGTCAAGCTGACCGAGTTCGCCAGCATCACCGTCGATGCCCTGAACCTGACCGACCAGAAGAGCGAGCGCTTCGCCTACGCCGATGATCCGATGCCAACGACTTACATGGCCACCGGCCGCCAGATCTTCGTCGGCGCGCGCCTGACCTTCTGACATTGCAGCACAAGTGAGAGAGACAGTCATGAACCTCACCTTCAAGTCCGCCCTGTTCGCCCTGCTGGCGGTCGGTGCGCCTCTTGCCCATGGGCAGGAGGCGAAACCTGCAGTGCCGCGCGAGTTTCCCAAGGCGATCGAGCCGTCGAAGATCATCCTCGTCGGCGATTCCACGACAGCGGTGATCGGCGGCTGGGGGCCGAGTTTCTGCGCCTATCATGTCACCTCGTTCGCGGCCTGCGTCGATCTTGCGCGGGGCGGCCGCAGTTCGAGGACATACATGCAGGAGAAATCCTGGGATCTGGCGCTCAAGGAAGCGCAAGTGCCGGGCTATCGCAATGTCTGGGTGCTGATCCAGTTCGGCCACAACGACCAGCCAGGCAACTCGCGCTCGACCGAACTGGCGCAGGAGTTTCCGGGCTACATCCGCCGTTATGTCGATGATACCCGGGCGGCAGGGGCGACGCCGATCCTGGTGACGCCACTGGTGCGACGGGTCTTCGAGAACGGAAAGCTTGTCAACGACCTCGCTCCATGGGCAGCGGCCGTGCGGCAGGTCGCGAAGGAAACCGGAACCGCGCTGATCGATCTCAACGCCCTTAGCGCGGCGGCAGCGGTCGAGCTTGGCCCGCAGCAGTCGGAGCGCTTCGCCCAGTTGCCGCGTAGCACCGCTCCAGCCAAAGGCACCCCGGCGCGGGCGCAGACGGAAGTGAATGTGCAGCCGACCGCCAGCGTCCGGTTGTCTTATGACAACACTCATCTCGGCGAGGAAGGCGCGGATTACATCGCTGCGATCATGGCAAAGGCCTTGGCTGATACCGTCGCGCCGATGCGTCCCTTGCTGGTCGTCGAACGGCGGCCGGATCGGCGCCCGGCCGGATTGGAATACCATGGGCGATAGGTCGATGACGAAGATTGCCCGGCAGGTCGCGGTCTTCCTTGCGGGCCTGGTGGTGATCGGGGCGATCTCGCTGGCCTCGCCGGGGTTGGGATCGGACAAGGAGCGGCGCAATACCGTCCTGATCGTCACGCATACGACGGGCTATCGTCATGCGTCGATCGAAGCCGCTGCAGACGCGATTGCCTCGATGGTCAGAGAGGCCGGGCTGGAAGCGGAAGTCACTGCAGACCCCGCGCGGTTCGACAGGCCGCTCGACACCGTGCGCGTGATCGCCCTGGTGAGCACGACGACGCGGCGCAAAGACCCTTCGACCGAATGGCTGACGGGGAAGCGGCGCGATGCGCTGCAAGCCTTTGTTCGGCAGGGAGGCGGCATCCTCGCCATTCATGGCGCAGCGGATTCGCACTATGGCTGGCCCTGGTACGGCGCCATGATCGGCGCACGCTTCGCGCGTCATCCGGCCGGAACGCCCGAGGGCCAACTCACGCGCGCAAATGGTAAACATCTTGCGCTGAAAGGCATGCCGCGTCGCTTCCGGCATGTCGATGAATGGTATTGGTTTGCCGACATGGCCAGCGATGTTCGGCCTCTCGTTACCCTCTCTGCGCGGTCGATCGGGGAGGAAGGTTCGGACCTTCACCCGGTTTCATGGGCGCGGGAGTTCGAAGGCGGGCGCGTGTTCTATACCTCCCTGGGACATACCGAGGCCGCATGGAGCGATCCCGTCGTGCTGGCGCATGTGCGTGGCGGTCTGCTCTGGGCGGCGCACTATTCCGCGCGGCAATAGGCGAGCACCGTCGCCACGACCTGCTCGCGCCGCTTCTCCGCAGCGGCGGGGCTGGTCGTGTCGACCTTGAAGATGTTCGCGAACGTGTAGCGGTTCGACACGAAGTAGAAGGCGAGCGCGCTGATCGTCATGTGCAGATCGACCGGGTCGAGGCCTGCCCGGAAAGTGCCCTCTGCCACGCCGCGCTCGATCAGCGCCTGAGTGCCCGGCAGGACCACTTCGTTGTGCGCCTCGACAACGCTGCCGACGTGGGGAGCGTGGCGCATGTTTTCGTCCATCACCAGTCGCACCAGTTCGGGGTGCTCGTAGTGGTAGTCGAAGGTCAGCGCGGTCAGCCGGGCCAAAGCCTCCAGCGCGGGCATGGCATCCAGCCCGGCGTCGAGTTCGGCCGAGCGGATGCCGCGATAGGTTTCGGTCAGCACCGCACGATAGAGCGCCTCCTTGCTGCCGAAGTGGTAGTAGATCATCCGCTTCGAGGTCGCGGTCGCAGCGGCGATCTCGTCCACGCGGGCGCCTGCGAAGCCCTTGTCCGCGAAATGGGCGGTGGCGATGGCGATGATCTCTCGCCGGTTGCGTTCGGTGAAGCCGTCGTCCTGCATGGTCAGCCCTATGGCCTCTTCGTGGACGGGGACGCAATGGCCCCGTCCCTCGAAATGTATGTCAGATCTGCATCTTGACCTGCACGCCCAGCGCCAGCGCGTCGTCGGTCTTGCGGTAGGAGAACGCGCCCGGATCGACGATGTACTGCACGTCGGGCCGGATGTTCAGCCAGGGATTGACCTGGATGCCGTAGCTCATCTCGATCGCGGTCTCGCCTTCGGGAAGGGCGGTGTAGCCGTCGGCCAGCCCTAGCATCTGGGCATGGAGTGCGCGCAGACGCTCGTTGACTTGCGCATGGATCATGCCGAGCGCGATGGTATCGGCATCGCGGCCCTTGAAGGTACCCAGCTTGACCAGACCTGCAGCATACCAGCGGGTCATCTGCGCAGACTGCTCGGGGTTGGCGGTAAAATGGCCGAAGATCGAGAGACCGCGTTTCCCGTTGCCGCCCTTGTCGCGCAGGATCATTTGATCCCCCAGCACGTAGCCGCCGAAGCGCCCGCTCACCCGGCCTGCGGTGCCCTGTCGGTCGGCGTTGGCGGTGTCGTAGTAGAAGCCGACCTTGTAGTGCCCCGGCAGGACGCGGCTGCCGGGCATGGTGCCCGGATCGTACTCCAGTTCCAGCGGCAGGACGACGCCGGTGGTCTTGCCCGCGAAGGGCCTGAAGGCGTTCTCCTCCAGCCCGAGATCGGGGTTGGTCTGATAGACGCCGGTGCGTACGATCAGGTCCGGGCGCAGCTTGTACCGGACCGCGAGGCCCCAGCGCGCATTCGGATAGTTGTACCATCCGGTGCTGCCGCTTTCAGACAGCGGATGCGCGCAGAATGCGGCGTTGACGAGGTTGCAGCCGATCGACAGGCCCCCAAGGTCGTTGCCCATCGCGAAGAAGCCCGCACGCAGGTTGAGGCGGCCATCATCGAAGTTCTGTTCCCAGCTTAGTTCGCTGAGGCGCGCGTAAGGGCCGCCTGCGGCTTCCTGGATCGGCAGGCGGTTGCCCACGAAGTCGGACGAAATGCCCACACCCCGCCGGTCGTTGAGAGTGATATGGATGATACCGCCGGACACGCCGGCAAGCTTGTCCATGTCGAGGTCGACCCCGGCGCGGATCTGCTGGGTATAGGCCGTGCCCTTGCGCTGGCCGCCATCGACGGCGGAGAAGGTTTCGGAGACGTAGTCCGCGCGCACGGCGATGCCCGCGTCCTTGAGATCGGTGCGCAGGCCGCCCCAGTCGCCGGTCAGCGTTTCGCGCGGGTGCGGGGCGTGCGGCGGTTTGGCAGTCGAGGCGGCGTGAGTCGCCGCCGGATGGTCCTGCGCTGCGGTGGTTGCCGCAGTAGCTGCTTCTGCGGCCTCGTCGGCTTGCGCGCAGATCGGGAAAGTCAGTGCGCAGCCTGTCGCCAGCGCTGCGAGTGTAACGGTACGGCGGCCCATGGCCCCTCCTGTTCCCGAACCCGCGCGCGAGGGAACGCTCCGGCGCGGGCGGGTTCGGGTCTCATCTGAAAATGACGTCTTGGCGGGGGCGGGCTTGCGGCCCGTCCCCCGGTGCCGTGTCACGGCAGCTTGTATGCGATCACGTAGTCGCCACGATCGGGCGACTGACGCGCGCCGCCGGCGGTGATGACGACGTACTGCTTGCCGGTCTTCGGCGACTTGTAGCTCATCGGCCCGCCCTGGCTGCCGACGGGCAGGCGGCCCTTCCACAACTCCTTGCCACTGCCCGAGTCGAAGGCGCGCAGGTAGAAGTCCTGGGTGCCGGCGATGAAGACGAGGCCGCCCTGCGTCGCCAGCGTGCCGCCCAGCGTCGGCATGCCGATCGGGATCGGCAGGCCCATGCGGATGCCCATCGGGCCGGTGTCCTGAACGGTACCGACCGGAACCTGCCACTTCACCTTGCGGGTCTTCATGTCGATCGCGGTCAGGGTGCCGAACGGCGGGGCCTGGCACGGGATGCCCAGCACCGAGAGGAAGCGATCCTTGGTCACCGAGTAGGGCGTACCCTTCATCGGCACGCTGCCCATGCCGGTGTTGGTCTTCTCACCTGCCGCGCCGGCCTTGCCCATCTGCTCCTTGGTCTGCGGGAACATCTGGACCCACAGGCCAAGTCGCATGTCGTTGGCGAAGATCGTCTGGCTGTTGGGATCGAACGAGAGGCTGCCCCAGTTCATGCCGCCGAGCGAGCCCGGGAACTGCAGCGCCTTGTCCAGCCCCGGCGCGGTGTAGAGACCGTCGTAGCGCATGCCCTTGAAGGCGATGCGGCACATCAGCTGGTCGAACGGGGTGGCGCCCCACATGTCCGCCTCGGTCAGTTTCTGCGCGCCGATCTGCGGCATGCCGACCGATTTGGGCTGGGTCAGCGCATAAGGCTCGTTCGGAATGTCGGCGGCGCGCACCGGGGTCTCGACGACCTTGGTGAGCGGCTTGCCGGTTTGCCGGTCGAGCACGTAGACCTGCCCGGCCTTGGTGCCGATGACCACGGCGGGCACGTTTCCGCGACCCTTGACCGGGAAATCGACGAGGCTGGGCTGCATCGGCAGGTCGAAGTCCCACAAGTCGTTGTGGACGGTCTGGTAGTGCCACTTCTCCTTGCCGGTCGTCGCGTCGATGGCGAGGACCGAAGCGCCGTACTTGTGGTCGAGACGGCTGCGGGTCACGCCATAGAGATCGACCGAGGCACTGCCCACCGGCATGAACACGGTGTTTGAGGCGGGGTCGTAGGACATCGCCGACCACACGTTGGGGGTCGAGCGGGTGTAGCTCTGGCCCTCGGGCGGCATGCCGGTGATCGCCGGGTTGCCCGGATCGAAGGCCCAGCGCAGCTTGCCGGTGATGACGTCGAAGCCGCGGATGACGCCGCCGGGCATGTCGGTCTGGACGTTGTCGGCGACGCGGCCGCCGATGACGATCGTGGTGCCCGCCAGCGTCGGGGCGGCGGTCAACTGGTACTGCGGATCGGGCGCATTGCCGAGCCCGGCGAGCAGGTCGACGCGGCCGTCGGTGCCGAAGCCGGTGCAGACCTTGCCGGTATCGGCGTCGAAGGCCATCAGCTTGCCGTCGATGGTGTTCATCAGGATGCGGCGCTGGCACGGCGCGCCTTCAGGCAGCGTCGCCGCCGTAACCGGGGTGGAGCCGGGCAGATTAGGCTGCTGCAGCGGCGCCTTCGCGTCGAAGTAGGCAAGGCCACGGCAGCGCATCCACACCGAGGCATGGGCGTTGACTTCGGCCTTCCACTTTTCTTTGCCGGTATCGGCGTCGAGCGCGATGACGTTGTTGTGCGGGGTGCAGATATAGACGGTGTCGCCCACTTGCAGCGGGGTGTCCTGATCTTCCGCGCCGTTGCCGTCGCTGACCGCGACGTCGCCGGTGCGATAGGTCCACGCGACCTGCAGGTTCTTCACATTGTCGCGGGTGATCTGGTCGAGCGCGACGAAGCGGTCGCCGCCGGGCGTGTTGCCGTAGGCCTGCCAGTTCTTCTGCTCATGCGCGGGATCGACCGGGGTTAGCGCCGCCTCGACGCCCGCGAAGGGCACGGTCGGATGGGGCGAGAACATCGCGGCGAAACCGGCAGCCGAAGCGAGCCCGACGACGGCCGCAGTGCCGAGCGCATGCCGCCATGCCGGGGCAAGACCTTGCGCGCGGCGCATCAGCGGCAGCGATAGCGCCACAACGGTCGTGCCGACGCCGAGCGCCAGCAGCCGCGAGATCAGCGGCCAGAACTGGAGGCCCACTTCCCACAGCGACCACGCGATCGTCGCGAGGAACACCGCTCCGAACAGCAGCGCGCCGCTCGGGCGGCGGCGGACGATGAGGATGCCGGACACGACGAGCGCGAGACCTGCGAGCAGGAAGTACCAACTGCCTCCCAGCGTTGCGAGTCGCGTGCCGCCGATAGCGAAGAACAGGCCGGCGGCCAGGATGACTATGCCGAGCACCGCGAGCCATATGCGGCTGAGCAGGGCGCCCCTTTCAATCGAGCCGGACATGCGGCTTCTCCTTGAATTTTTATCCATGGGCCCCTTTGCCCAATGCAATCGCGCGCGGCGTCGGGTTACCCTAAAGCGAACGGGAAATCGGGCGGTGACATGACCGCTCAACCTGTGTACCAGTTAGTACATAAGCTTTCGCGCGGCAAGATGCCCCGGATCAAGGACCAGACGTGCAATCTCAGAAGACCCAGATCGTGATCGTTGGCGGCGGTGCTGCCGGGCTTGAACTCGCTACCCGGCTGGGTGCGCACTATGGCCGTGCCCGTCACGACATCATCCTCGTGGACGAGAACCGGACGCATATCTGGAAGCCACTGTTGCATGAGGTCGCGGCCGGATCGCTCGATGCCAACCTCGATGAAGTCGGCTATCGCGGGCATTGCCACAAGTGGGGCTATCGATACTTCAAGGGCACGCTGGCCGGTATCGACCGCGCCGCGCAGCGCATCCACCTCGCCCCGATCCTCGACGATCGCGGCGAGGAAGTCGTTGGTGCGCAAGAGCTTCGCTACGATTACCTCGTGCTGGCCTACGGCTCGGTAACCAACGATTTCGGCACGCCGGGCGTTCGCGCGCATTGCATGTTCCTGGACCGCCGCGCGGACGCGGACCGTTTCCGGGACAGGTTGCTCGACCAGTGCCTGAGGGTGTCACGCGCGATGACGGCGGACGAGGCCAGCGATGCGCGGGTGCGCGTCTCGATCGTCGGCGGCGGTGCCACCGGGGTCGAACTGGCCGCGGAACTGTTCAATGCAGCCGATGCACTGGGCCACTATGGACTGGAGGTTTTCGATCGCGGCCGCCTGAAGGTCACGCTGGTGGAAGCCGGGCCGCGCATTCTGCCTGCATTGCCGGAAAAGCTGGCCGAATCGGCGCGCGACGAATTGCAGAACCTTGGCGTGCGGGTCCGCACCGCCACTCCGATCGTGGAAAGCACGAGCGCGGGCATGGTCACCGGCGATGGCGAACTGATCGAGGCGGACCTTCAGGTATGGGCCGCAGGTGTGAAGGCGAAGCCGATCGCTGGCGGGCTCGACGGCCTCGAAATGTCGCGCTCGGGTCAGGTCGTGGTGACCTCCACTTTGCAGAGCGTCACCGACCCCAGGGTGTTCGCGCTGGGCGACTGCGCATTCTGCATGTTGCCCGGCCGCGACCGTCCCATTCCGCCGCGTGCGCAGGCGGCGCATCAGATGGCGGCGACCGCGTTCGATAACCTCAAGCGGCTGATGGACGGCAAGCCGCTCAAGGCGTTCGACTACAAGGATCGCGGCTCGCTGGTGTCGCTCAGCCGCTTTTCGACGGTGGGTACGCTGATGGGCAATCTCGTCGGCGGGCGCATGGCGGTCGAGGGCCGCCTTGCGCGGATGATCTATTTGTCGCTCTACCGCATGCACCTCATCGCGATCCACGGCTGGATCAAGGGCTCAGCGCTCATCGCCGTCGGGCACGTCAACCGGGTGGTGCGGCCGCGCCTCAAGCTTCACTGAGCGAGGCGTCCGAACGCAACCGGGGAATAAGGCGCCGTTCGCGCACACTCGCCCCGAGCCGGGCGCAGATCACGCGAAGGGCGGCTTCGGGATCGGCTTCCTCGCCGCAGACGAAAAGATCGACGGCGCCGAGACCATCCTCGGGCCAGGTGTGGATCGAGATGTGGGACTCGGCGAGCAGTGCGACCCCGGTAACGCCCATCCCCTCGCCGAAATGATGGAGCCGCACGTCGAGAACCGTCAGCCGCGCTGCCGCTGCAGCGTCTCGCAGGGCCGCATCGACACGCATGAGGTCATCGAGGCCTTCGCTCGCAGTAAGGTCGGCTATCAGGTGGACGCTGGTGCCTGCACGGTGAGTCATGATCAGGCGATACTCTCGAAAGCACATCCCAAGTGGGCCAGTGTCGTTTCGGCGGCGGCCACGCCGTAGTGATGCGCTTCCTCGAACAGCGACAGGCCGGACAGGTCCGAGTGCGCGAACAGTATCGGCGGGCTTGCGGAGCGGGCAGCGATGCGGGCGGGGTCGGTCAGAAAGCCCGGCGTCGGGCGGATCATCGCATGGCCCCAGCGCCACACGTCGATGCGCTCGATCGCGCCGGCGAGGTCCGGGTTCATGGCGAGGAGGTCGGCGCTCACGATCTCCTGCCAGCGCTCCAGCGAGCGGGTCATCATGATTTCGCGGGCCTTTCGGGGCGTCTCGCGCGATAGCGGCATGTACCATGTCAGCACCGTCGGGCCGAGAGCCGCAGAGGTGCTTTGATGCGTGGCGACGACGTAGCCGAGCGCGTCGCTTGCGGTTGACACATTATCCCAGGCTAGCGGCACGCCCTTGCCTTCCGGGGGGCGTGAGACGGTTACGTTGGCAACGACCCAGGGTGCATAAGTGAACTTACCGATCGGGCACAGATTGGGTGCCATACGCTTCGCAACGAAGTGCGGGACGGCGAGGATCGCAACCTGTGCCCGCCAGCGCCGACTGCGATTTGCAACGTGGTCGAAAACGTCCAGTTCGGCGTAGCCGTCGTTCGTTCGGGCAACCCGGAAAACGCTGTGCCCCGGACGCAGGTTCGACTGGATACGCGCTGCCATCAGGGTGGCGAGGCGGTCGTTGCCTTCAGGCCAGGTAAGCTCCCGATCACCATCGCCATTTGCGGCCCAGCCACGCCGTGCCGCGAAATAGTGAATGCCTGCCCAGGCGGAGACGTGTTCGGGCTCGGCACCATAGTCGTCGCGGCAACAATAGCGCAGATATGCACGCAGGGCTGGGGCGGTGAAGCCCTCATCATCGAGCCATCCAGCGAAACTCAGGTTGTCGAGCGCGGTGAAACGTGGATCTCTGCTCGACAAGGGAGATGGGATTGTAAAGGCGGGGTGGCCGTCTTCGCCGATGGCGCTGCGGAATTGCGCCATTCGCCTTTCGAACGCCAAGCGTTGCGCCTGCTGTTTCGGTGGCAGACCGGTTTGCGGGAACAGGCCCTCCTGCCACTCCCCGCGCCAGAGTAAACGCTCTTCGAGGTCAGCGCAAAGCTGATAGGGATCGTAGACTGGTCCATCGGATCGATCGTCAACGATCATCCCGAAACTGCGCAACATGTAGCGCAGCGCTTTCGCCTCGCGGTTAGGAACAGGAAGATAATGTGCGCCGAGTGGATAGGCACTGACCGCGTTCCGGCCGGAGCGGGCATTGCCGCCGGTACGATCCTCGAGTTCGAGGAGGGTGAAGTCGTCGAACCCTGCTTCGGCCAGTCGCCATCCTGCGGCCAGTCCAGCTACGCCGCCACCCGCGATGATGACACCGATCTCCTCGACCGGGCCATCGGGTACAGGAAATCCCCCGTCGCGCAGTTGATGGCCGCGCCGCCAGTCGGCGCCGTCGAGCGTTCCTGCCATTGCTGGCTGACCACAGCCGCCGAGCAGCGAGGCCCCGACCGTCGCCGATCCTCCAGCAAGGACCCCGCGCCGACTGATATCAACCCTCATACCGGCCCCACTCACGCGCGAAGCTGCGTACCAGCGCCTGATTGTCGAGCCGGTTCACGGGGGTCGGCCGGCGCGCCATGTCAGGCGGGAAGTCGAACATCGCGCTTTCGCTTGATGAGGTCAGGAAGCGCAGGTTTGGCGGCAGATGCGCGACTTCGGTGAGAGGGCGATGCGCGGCGAGAGTGAAGCCCCATTCACCAAAGCTGGGGACATAGGCATGATAGCCCCGCGCACGCAGTCCGGCGGCTTCCAGCGTAGTGGCGACGGTCCAGTAGGAATCCGGCGCGACCAGCGGCGATGTGCTTTGTACCGTCATGACGCCCTCGGGAGCTAGCAGGCGAGAGACTTCGCGGTAGAAACTCTCGGTATAGAGTTTGCCCAGCGAGAACTCGGTGGGATCCGGAAAATCGACGATTACCGCGTCGTAAACGCCGCGTGCCTCGCGGACCCAGCGAAATGCATCGGCGTTGTAGACGTGCATGCGTGGAGAGGATAGCGACCCTTCGTTCAGCGCGGCAAGTTGTGGTGTATCACGGAATAATCGGGTCATCTCGGGGTCGAGATCGACGAGCGTAACGCGGTGGACGCGTGGATCGCGCAGGACTTCGCGGGCTGCGAGGCCGTCACCACCGCCCAGGATCAGCACCGAGTGGGGTCTCGCTACGCGGCCTAGGACCGGCCAGACCAGCGCTTCGTGATAGCGATACTCGTCGCGCGTGGAGAACTGCAGGTTCCCGTTGAGATAGAGGCGCAAATCCTCGCCCCGGCGGGTCAGGACCATGCGTTGGTATGGGGTGGAGCGGGCATAGATGACCGGCTCGCCGTAGAAGGCGACCTCTGACCAGCGCTGCATCCGGTCAGCGCCGACAAGGCCAATGACCAGGCTTGCGGCAACGGCCAGGGCGGCGACGACGTCTGCCGCGATCCGGCGCTGACGACGCAGAGCCACAAGCAAAGCGAGGGCAACGGCGACGTTGGCAAGTCCGAAGACGAAGCCGGTGCGCATCATTCCCAACCATGGCACCAGCACCAGAGGGAAGAGCAGCGATGCGATCAGCGCGCCTACGTAGTCGTAGGTCAGAACGTTCGAAACCAGTTCGCGGAAGGCGAAGCGATGTCGCAAGATGCGGATGAGCAGCGGAATTTCCAGCCCGACCAGCGCGCCGATCGCCAGCACGAGCGCATAAAGCGCGATCCGGAAGTCCCCGATGAGGGGGAAGAGCAGGAATAGTCCGGCTGCGGACCATCCGCCTAGGGCCGCGATCAGGATCTCGACGCGGACAAAGACGCCCATCTCGTCCCGGCGCACGTGACGGGATAGCCAACTACCAACGCCCATGGCGAAAAGGTACGTGCCGATCACCGTGGAAAACTGTGTGACGCTGTCGCCCAGAAGGTAGCTTGCGAGCGTCCCTGCGAGAAGTTCGTAGATCAGTCCGCATGTCGCGACCACGAGCACCGAGACGAGCAGAATTACCGCCAGCGAGGCGGGAGCGCGTTCTGCGGTATCGGCGTTGACTGCAGGATCGGCCTCAGCCACGAGGTTCAGCCATGGATGGCGGCGGCGATGATGTTGGAAATGCCGAGTGCGACAGCGCCTGCCAGCAAGGCGACGGCCGTATTGCGTCTCTCGATGATCTCTCGCCACAACTCGCCCGGAGTCAGTTTATCGACCAGGACGAAGCTGAACACGAATATAACGATACCTAGCCCGGCATAAAGTAAGGTCGCCAGGAAAACCGAGAGCGTCAGCATTGGGCTGTCTCCTTGAAGGTTACTTGTGCGTAGGCCCATAGGAGCCGCCGGCGTGCAGAGGGCGCTCCTCGTCCGAGAAGGGTGACCAGGCGTAGTATGACGCGCCGAGGCATCCGACCATGATTATCGCGATCCACAGGAAGAAAAGGACGAGACGCATCGTCACCCGTAACTCTCGTTACGATAGCGGCGCCATGCCGCGAAACAGGGGAACGTGAAAAGCAGCAGAACGGCGGTCCACCAGTTGCCCCAGGGCAGTGCACCGGTTTCTGCGTCAATCGTGACGGAGATCGTCTCGGGCAGGGAGGACCAACCCGCCGTTCCGGGCGGCGGGTCGCTCGGCCAGCCATGGGCAGAGGCATCGACATAGAGATCGTATGTGCCGCGCGGGACCCTGCCAAGCAGGGTCGTGCCCTTGCGACTGCCTTCGGTCCAGGATCCGTCGCTGTCGCGGCCGGAATAGTGTTCGACGATACCATACCCGTCCATCGACTGTCCGGTGGCCCGGTCGACAAGACTGTAGTCGAGATCGACCCAACGGTTGTCGAAGTCGCTTCCGCGCGCGGTCACGGTAACGAATTGCCAGGGGCGTTGCACGGTGAGCGTGCCGATCCTGACGTCCTCGCGAGTTGCCGAGAATGGGGCCGAGATGCTGCCGGAAGCGCGTTCCATCGGGCCGGAAATGAGCACCATCGCCAGCAGCAGCGCGGCGGTAGCGGCGCAGGCGATGCCGAACATGGTTGGCAGATCGTTGGCGGTTTTGGATCGCGGAGAGTGCTCTCGAACCGGGCGTCGTGCTCTCATGGGGACCAGGCTGAAAGCCTGCGCTACCGTTTCGTCTGCGATCGGCACGAGTTGTGTCCAGTTGACCTCGCCTCCATCGCCTTCGCGCGAAAGCACGGTGTCACCGCATTCGTAAAGGCAGGCCGCCACCGTGTCGCCGGTTCGCACTCGCCAGTAGAACTCGCCCAGTACGGTCGTCGTCTCGCTTGTCGATGCGTGCCCGTCGGGCATGAACCGTTCACCACGCCAAGTCACGGCGCCGGCGTCCTCTTCAGGCAGGTCCAGAAGCATCGTGCCGAACTGCCATTCGCGATCGCTCAGGACCAGCCAGCGGTAACCCGCGTAAGGGTTGAAAAGCAGGTACTCTTCCCAGGAATAGCCTGAGTCCTGCCGCCGTAGCGCGCCGACCGCCTCCCATTCAACGTCGAACAGTGTCCCCCGCTTGCCGGGCGTCAGGCGGAACCCTCTGGCCGCCTTGTCGTGCGCTTCGATCAGCGCGACCTCGGGGCGGGAGACGTCCAGCAAAGAGCCACAGTAGGCACAGCCAAGATTGACGCTGAAACCCGCCGCGCGCACCTCCAGTGTGCCGCCACAGTTCGGGCAGGCGATGGTACGCATCGCGCTCATCGGGCCAGCCCTTGAGGAATATTCCATCCGTTGATCGCACGCAGGTTCGAAGGCGCCAACGAACCCAGATCGCTGTAGTAACCGAGCCAGGCCGAAGCTCCGCGCTCATCGTGCTGCAGGCTGACCGCTTCGCGATTGGGGCCGCGAAAGTCGACACTGGTCATCGTTCGTCCGGACAAGGTGGGAAACGGCAGATCACCCTCACTGCCGAGGCACTCGGCTTCCTTGCGATCGATGGCAAGAAGAGTGACGCCCTCGATCGTGATACGGGAGCCGACGGCGATTGCTCCGCTTGCCATGAATGTCTGGATCGGCGGCTGCTCCAGCAGGTCCGGTCGTGCGGCAGTCAGCATAAACGCGCCCATGGCTTCTCCCAGCCACCGCTCCGTTCCATCGCCGCCGTCAAGCAGCCACTCGTTCCACGATCCGTCGGCCCAGCCCCAGCGGACCCGCCCGACTACGGTAAGGAAAAGTCCCTCGACCTGCAGGCTCGTACCCAGCTGGATCGGCGACACATCGGGCGGGAGGACTGCAGCTTTGCCGACATCCTGTATTTCCAGTCCCTCGCGCAGGAGTAATGACTGGCAATAGGAGCAGGTCGAATAGGGTAGCGCCGCATTGCGCACGGGCAGTTCCCCGCCGCAAGAAGGGCAGTTGATCACCTTTTCCTCCGACGGCGGGTCAGCGGATGCGCGAGAGGAGTTCGGCCTTCTTGGCGTCGAACTCCTGCTGGCTGAGTGCGCCGATTGCAACCAGCTTGTGTAGCTTTTCTATGGTGGCGATAGGGTCTTCGGTCGGTGCCGAGGCGGGCGGAGCGACACTCGGCTGCGTGCCGAGTCCCTGCGCCATGGCACCGCCCAGCGCAGTCGCCGCCGCAACACCGGCGCCGATCCCGGCTACGGACCCTGCCTCCTGGCCGGCAGCAGCCTCGATTGCTTCTGCAGCCTGAAAGCGGGTGTAGTTGCCGAGATCGCCCAGCACCCGCATGGAAGAACTCTTGTCCAGATGAGTCTGGACCTCCTCGGGCAGGGAGACACTTTCGACGTAGAAGGAAAGACATGTCAGCCCCCACTGGGCGAAGGCCTTGTCAACTTCCACGCGGATGCGGTCCGACAGCGCCTGCTGATCTGCCGCAAGGTCCAGGAATGGCACGCCGCTCGCACCAAGAGCGGTGGCGATCGAGGTCTGGATCGCGGCCCGAAGCTGGGGCTCTAGGGAGGCAGCAGTTACGCTGCCCAACGTGCCGAGAATCCGGTCGACAAAAGGCTCGATCGCATAAATACGGAACGAGTAAGAACCAAAAGCACGCAGCCGCAAGGCGCCAAACTCTGCGTCGCGCACCGTGACCGGCTGACCCGTGCCCCACTTTAGACCCGATTGCTCCTTGAACGACAGGAACACGACGTCCGACTTGAACGGCGAGCGAAAGCCCTTGTCCCAATTCATCAGACTGGTGAGTACTGGGAGATTGGCAGTGTCTAGCCGGTGCAAACCGGCCTCGAAGGTATCCGCCAGGTTTCCCTCGTTGACGAACAATGCCGCCTGACCTTCGCGTACGGTCAATTGAGCACCGTTCTGAATCTCACGATCCTCAAACGGAACGCGCCAGGCGAGGTCGCCCGGCTGCTCCAGCCAGTCGATGACATCGACGAACTGTTTCTTCAGAAAACCGAACATTGGGTCGCCCACTTCCGCCAGAAGGTTATACGGTAGATGGAGATCGTTTCGATGCAAAGTGAAATGGAAATCGGATAAGCCCGGCTTGCGTTTCTTGCGCAAATCCTCGAATATGCTGCGATGCAAAAATGGTCGCAGGGGCAAAGAGCCAAATCGCAATGAGTGATTCGCGTTTGACGATAATGGAAGCGATCACGACCCGAAGGTTTGTGCAGGCCCGTTATAACGGCGCCGTGATCCGCCTCGCACCGCACCTCATGTTCGAGCGCAGGGGAGACTTGTTCATCAGCGCCCTCAATCCCGAAAAGGGGTGGCGCAGTGATGAAGAGCCCCGTCTCGGTCAGTTCAAGCTGGCTGGCCTTGCCGATACTCAGTTGACGTCGGAAAGTTTCGAACTTCTGCCTTCTTTCGAAGGCAGCACCCCGCGCGAGGATGACGTGGCGATACTGTCCGCCTGAGCGCGGGTTGATCGGTGGTCGTTAACCTGGCGGTTGTTCCGATGGTCAGGGAACGCGTTATCAGGCGATCAGGGCGAGGAAGTCGGCAATGGCAGCAGACCACTGGTCGGGCTGCTGATCGACGATATCTATACCCCCACCCTGAAGTTCGACCAGCTTGAAATCGGGGCGCATTTCCTTGGCTTTCAGCGCCGACTGGTACAGCATATCGCCGGTATTGGTCAGAAGAAGCGTGGGTTGACGAATCTTCATCAAGGGTTCTTCCTGGCGATAAGTCAGGCCCGCGTTGTGGCCGTACCAGTAAGCGCCGCGCTGGAATGCAAGCATCGCCTGTACGACGTAGTCGCTGATCCGTTCGGGTCCGATTGTGTCGAGCGCGTAGCGTTCGCGGGCCACAGCCAACTGATTCATATGCGCGGCATGCGGCAAAGCCTTAAAAGCGCGTTCGCGGCCACCGATATCGGCGAGCAAGGCGCTGCGCTGATCGTCGGGGATGAACAGCGGGCCGCAGATCACGTTTGCGATGACACGCTCAGGAAACTGGATCGCGACTTCGTTAGTCACAAGCGCTCCGGTGTGGTGCCCGACGATCACCGCACGTTTAATGCCGAGTGCATCAAGAACAGCCGGAACCACCGGGGCATAGTCGCTGACCTTGGGTTCGAACGGCGGCCGGTCGGAAAGACCGAAGCCCGGCAGATCGATCGCGATGGGACGGAAACCATATGCAGCCAATGGGGCGAACACGCGATCGAACTGGTTGGCCGTCATCACCGCCTGATGCAGCAGTACGAGGGGCCGCCCTTTGCCGGCGTCGAGGTAGTGTATCTGCCCATAAGGTCCTTCAGCATAGGCGCGACGCATCCGGACCTCGCCCGGTGCAGACGTGATGGTCGAGCCTTGTTTTTTTGCGCCGACGGGGGAGGTTAGCGAAGTAGCGGCCATTGCTCCGCCTGCGCTTATCAATTGCAGCGCGCGGCGACGTCCCATAAACTTGTCCATGAAACTACTTTCGATCAGTTCTGCGACGATAATCGCTGCAAGGATTGCAATCTGCCGTTCAAGTCACTTGAGCACAGATCGTATCGGCACTCTGTTCGCTCTTCGGCGAATCGCTGGAATTTTCCTGCCGGCAGAGCCTCGGTGGCGAAGGCGTATATGTATTTACCGTAAGTAAACCATGTTTCATTAGGCGAGGATGATGGTTTGCGAGTCGCCTCGTCGCTATTGGTCGTATCCGAGGGAGGTGCTGGGCACCGCGCTTGCCTATTTTGTGTGTGCGTCGATTGCCTTGGTACTCACCCGTTTCGACGGCGGTATCGCGGTGGTGTGGCTGGCCGGATCGGTACTCTTCGCCAAGCTTCAGGTGACGCCACGGCATCGCTGGTTTCCGGTGGCGCTTGCGTGCACTCCGGTGGCCATTTGCGCCTCGCAACTTTTCGGTTTCAATGGCCTGACGGGGGTTGGCCTGCCGTTGCTCTGCATTATCGAGGCAGTCGGTGCCGCCTGGATAATGCGCCGTGTGTATCCCAGATTTGGACGTTTTCAATCCGTGGCGGAAGTGACTGCGTTCATTGCCGTATCTGGTATCGCTGTTCCGGCGTTCACGGCCTTGCCGGCAGCCGCGATGGCTTCGGCGGCAAGGGACGTCGGCTTCTGGGCCGCCTGGCGGGACTGGTATGCCGGACACGCATTGGGATTTTTAGTTTTCGGCCCTCCACTGCTGCTTTTTCTGCGCGGAGACGTAGCGCAGTGGATGCGCACAGCGGGGGCGAGGGTTCGCAAGCGCACGTTTGGATTGCTCGGGCTGGTGTTGCTGGCTGCCCTGATCACGTTTGGGCAGAGCAGGATTCCGATCGTAGTCGTGCCATTTCTGCCGATGATCGCGGCGACGTTCAGACTTGGCCGGTTCGGAGCGGTTTTCTCGATCGTGATCCTGATCGTGGTCGGCTTGGGGTGTTCTCTGGCAGGGCTGGGGCCGACCGCGCTTCTGGCAGGCGGAATGGGGCTCAAGCTGCAGGTGCTGCAGATTTACTTCGCTTCGATTGTGTTACTCCTCCTGCCACTGGCAGCGGAACTTTATGCACGCCGGCGGATAGTCGAACGTCTCCACGCGGCTGAGGCACTGCACCGTCTTGTACTGGACCGCATGAGCGACGTCGTCTTGCGAGCAACGATAGACGGAACCGTGCGTTACGCATCGCCTTCAGTCGAGCGAGTTACCGGGTATCCGGCAGCAGAACTCGGCGGCCGACCGCTGTTCAACCTGATCGTGCCGGACGACCTGCCGATGGTGCTCGATATACGGCGTGTAGTTTTGGCTGCTCCTGAAGAAAGCGCGATCATCGAATATCGGGTCATTCACAAGACGGGTGCGATCGTATGGGTCGAAAGCCATGTGCGTGCGATGGTTGATGCGGACGGCAACGTCTCGGGTACTGTAAGCATCATCCGCGAGGTTACGGAGAGGCGGCATATAGTCGAGGATCTCCAACTCAAGGCAATGACCGACTCTTTGACAGGTGCCTGCAATCGTCGGGCTTTCGATGATGCGCTTGGCGCTCTGGTTTCTTCGCCCGCGATTGGCGCGGAGCCGGGCTGTCTCGCGGTTTTCGATCTCGACCATTTCAAGCGGATCAACGACGAACATGGCCATGCCGCAGGCGATGCCGTACTGGTTCGCTTCGTGGCGATCGTACGCGCTGCGGTGAGGGAGGGCGACCTTGTCGCCCGGCTCGGCGGCGAGGAATTCGCAGTGTTGCTCGCGGGGCTTTCGGTAGAGCGGGCGCAACACGTATGCGACCGCATCCGCACTCGTTTGGGAGCTGGCGGCGTTGAAATGTCTTCCGGCAAGGTCATCGCCGTGACGGTCAGCGTCGGTATCGCGCCCTTGTCCGCAGATCGTGCGCCGGAGGAAATCGTCGCTGCAGCCGATGCCGCGCTTTACCGCGCCAAGCGCGGCGGACGCAACCGTTCGGCGGCAGCCTGATCGCTACCGGGTGAGGGTTTCTCTGCTTGCCAGCCGTAGCATGCCATATCCCAGGAGACCGGACAGCAGAGAACCCACGAGGATTCCCAGCTTCGCCTCAGACTGAAGTATCGGCGCACCAGGGAACGCGAGCAGGGCGATGAACAGGCTCATGGTGAAACCGATGCCGCACAGCAGAGCAACACCCAGCATTTGCAATCGGCTCGCATGGGCGGGCGCGTCAGCGAGACGGAGATGCACGGCGAGCATCGAAAAGCCGAACACGCCGATCGGTTTGCCTAGCAGAAGCCCCGTTGCAACGCCCAGAGTAACGGGTGCTGCAAGTGCTTCCCCGGGTAGGTTCAGTACCGGCACGCCTGCATTGGCAAGCGCAAAAAGCGGCACGATCAGGAAGCCAACCGGCAAGTGCAGAACGTGCTCCAGACGGTGCAGCGGGCTGGTCGCATCGCTGTCCGGTTCGCTCGGCGTCATGTCCATCGGGATGGTCAGTGCCAGTGCGACGCCTGCCAGTGTGGCGTGGATGCCAGAACGATATGTCAGCACCCAGAGTACTGCCCCCAGTAGCAAATAAGGCGACAGATGACGCACTCCGAGCCGGTTCAACGTGATCAGCACACCCAGAACCAGCGCTGCGCCTGTTAAGTCTGGTACCGAAATCGATGTGGTATAGAACAGTGCGATGATGATCACCGCACCAAGGTCGTCAATGATGGCCAGCGCGGCGAGGAAAACGCGTAGAGATGCCGGCACCCGTTTTCCCAGCAATGAAATCACGCCCAATGCGAAGGCGATGTCAGTCGCGGCGGGAATGGCCCAGCCCTTTGCCGTCTCACCCGTGTTGAAGGCGTAGAAAAACAGGGCCGGGACCGCCATGCCGCCCAAGGCAGCAACCCCCGGCAAGATCCGGCGCGACCATGAAGACAGTTGACCGTCGAGCATCTCTCGTTTGATCTCAAGGCCCACCAGCAGGAAGAACACCGCCATCAGAGCGTCGTTGATCCAGTGCGCAACCGACAACGGACCGAAGTTTGCGTGCAGGATCTCCTCGTAGTCACGGGCCAGCGGAGAGTTGGCAAGCACAAGGGCAATCGCCGCCATCGCCATAAGGAACAGGCCGGCCGATGACTGGCCTTCGAGGAACTGGCGAAGCGCACTGCGAGGCTTGAGGCGGGACAGGACCACAGGGCACTCCGGACATGACTGATCTGGCATCGGCGGCCCGACCGATGTGCTGAAACCTGACCGCCGAAGCTCGACGAACACCCGCTGACATCTATTGCAGCCTGAGTTCTATACGGCAATCAGAACCGGGCGTGATATGGGATCATTCGTGCAATGAGGCGCCATTTACAGGGGCGACCAGTCTTATCTGGACGGCCAGACCCGGCGCGGCGTCAAGCAATTCAACCTTGCCGGCATGCAGATGCGCAACGGCCTGAACCAGAGAAAGGCCGAGGCCAGCACCCCAGCCGCCACGCGCTTCATCAAGTCGGGTGAACCGGCGAAGAGCCTGAATGCGGCGCTCGGGGGCGATACCAGGGCCTTCGTCCGCGACTATGATCGTCGCACCGTCCGCTTCAGGCAACAGAGATAACGTGATTGTCCCGGCCCCGTATTTCAGCGTGTTATCGACCAGATTGCCGAGGGCCTGATCCAGAAGCTGCCGGTGGACGCGCATGTGCAAAGCGGCGGGAGCCTGCACCACCATTGCACGCCCCTGATCCTCGACCAGCGGGGAATATATTTCCGCCACCGTTTCCAGCAGTTCCGACAAGTCGGCGTTGGCAAAGCTTTCACGGCCCATACCAGCTTCGGCGCGGGTGATAGACAGCGCGGTTTCGACGATAGCCATCAGCCGCTCACTCTCGGTCAGGGCCTGATCTACGAAAGGCTGTGCGCGGGGATCATCCACATGTTGTGCTGCGCGGTCGAGGGCGGCGCGCATTCGCGTCAGGGGCGACTTCAGATCATGCGCGAGGGCATCGGTGGCAAGTTTCAGCTCGGCGTTGAGCGCGGCCATGCGGTCGAGGGCCTGGTTCACCTCGCTCCCCAGCAGAGCAAACGCGTCGCCGGTGTCGTCGGCGGGGACGCGGCGGGAAAGGCGCCCTTCACGCACGTCGCGCAAGGTGGTGACGCTCGCACGCAGCCTGTTCAGGATCAACCTTGTCGAGACGTAGGCGGCAAAGGCCGCGAAGACCACGGAAAGACCCAGCGCGATCATCGAGGTGCGTTCGAGCAGAGCCAGAACCTGCCGCTCGGTCTCCACGACGGTGCCTGTCAACAGCACCGATCCGTCCCGCAGGTGAACCGTCTGGATCAGCATGGCCTCGGGCGCCGCGTGGCCGGAACGAGTCAGCTTCTCCAGGTCATAAGGGGCGCCCGACGTCAGGCCGGGCGGCAGGTGGTCGAGATTGCCGGTGATGCGCGTGCCATCGGGCGTGGCGAGCAGCAATACACTCGCCCGTTCGATCCGGCGCGAAACCCTAGCGTCGATGGCGCGGGAGAGGGCGGCGCGGCCGCCGTCGTTGTAGGCGTCGAGCAGGTCGTCGCGAAGGGTCTCGGCGACGGCTACGGCATCGGCGTGGCTCTGCGATCGCAGGAGCAGCGCGGGGCCGAGCAGCAGCACCGCCGCCGCAACGATCTGGAACAGGAAGACGAGCGCGGCGAAGCGGAACGTCGTCGAGTGCCAGATTTTCACGGTTCCGCGCCGATCCGATAGCCCGCGCCGCGCACGGTATGGAGCAGGCGGCGCGCCTCGCCCTCGTCGATCTTCTTGCGCAATCGGCTTAGATGAACATCGACGACATTGGTGCCGGGATCGAAGTGGTAATCCCACACGCCCTCGAGCAGCATCGTGCGGGTCACCACCTGATCGGCATGGCGCAGCAGGAATTCGAGCAGGCGGAACTCGCGCGGTTGCAGTTCGATCACGCGCTCGCCCCGGCGCACGCGGCGGGCGAGGAGGTCCATTTCCAGATCGTCGCAGCGCAAGACGGTCTCGGCCACGGCGGCGGGCGCGCCACGGCGGATCAGCAGGCGGATGCGGGCGAGCAGTTCGGCGAAGGCGAAGGGCTTGACCAGATAGTCGTCGCAGCCGTTGGTTAGGCCCTTGATGCGGTCCTCGGGCGATCCGAGCGCGGAGAGGATGATCACCGGCGTCTCCAGTCCCGCGCCGCGCAGGGCCGCCAGCACCGCCATTCCGTCCAGCCCCGGCAGCATCCGGTCGAGCACGATGCACGCATATCCGCCGTCGGTGGCGAGAAACAGGCCGTCGCGTCCGTTAGCGGCGCGGTCGACGGTGAAGCCCGCCTCGTCCAGCCCTTTGGCGATGAAGTCGGCGGTGTCGGCATCGTCCTCGACGAGCAGGATCTTCTGACTCAACGCGCCTTCCTCACACTTGCGGTCCTTCGCTTCTGGGCCGGTTGGCCCTTCGGCGCGATGGGGAGCGGATTAACTTTCGCTCATGTTCCCTCCAGCCGGGGGAGGGCCTGCGCATCGTATGCACCTTGCGCGCCAGACGACAAGGTTGAGCCCATGGATACCGACACTTCCGTCCTCGACGAGCGGACCTGCCGCCTCATCTGCCCGATCGCTTCGGGCATGGTGGGGGTCTGCATGACCGGCATCGGGCTGCTGCGCGTCGTGGTATCGGTGCGGGGGCACGAGACGATCGCGGACGACCTGCTCTCGGTCGATGCGCTGCTGTTCCTGCTGGCGACGCTGTCTTCGTACTTCGCGCTGAGGGTGCAATCCTCGACGCGGCTGCACGGGCTGGAGCGGGTGGCGGATGCGGCGTTCATCCTGGCGATGTCGCTGCTGACGGTGGCGTGCTTCGTGATCACATACTCGCTCGGAGGGTAGCGTCCCGCGCCCAGATTGCCGATTGTTCATGTTGTGGCGAGCGTCCCGCAATCCGGCCGAGCGCACAAGCGGCACCATGTTGCTGAGAACCGCCCTTTTTCTCTCGCTCCTCGCCGTGCCGCTCGGTGCGCGCGCGGCGACGCCCGCCGAGGGCGTCTGGCTCAACCCGTCCGGCAGTGTCGCCGTGCGCACCGGGTCTTGCGGCCCCGGTCTTTGCGGCCGCGTGGTCTGGGCCAGCGGCAAGGCGAAAGCTGACGCGCAGGATAGTGGGATCACCTCGCTGATCGGCACCGAACTGCTGCAGGACTACCGCCCCGAGGGCCACATCTGGCGCGGCACCGTCTACATTCCCGACATGGGGCGGCGCTTCGATTCCCGGATCGAGCCGCTCTCGCCCGACCGGCTGAAGATCAGCGGCTGCATCCTCGGCGGGTTCTTCTGCCGCTCGCAGGTATGGACCCGGATCGCACAGGTGCCCGCATGACCGCGCTGCTCGCCCTGTTGTCGCGCAACCGCAAGCTGGTGGAGGCGGGCGCGGTGCTGGTGGTCATCGCGCTGGGCTTCGTCGCACTCGATACGCTGACGCACGAGATCCGCTATTCGCAGGTGCGCGCGGCGGTTCACGCGCTGGACGCGAGCCAGATCGCGCTGAGCCTGCTGCTGACCGCCGCCAGCTATTTCGCGCTGACGTTCTACGATTTCCTCGCGCTGAGGACGATCGGGCATCCTCTGCCATGGCGTACCGCCGCGCTGGCGTCGTTCACCAGCTATACGTTGAGCCACAACCTCGGACTTTCGCTGCTGACGGGCGGGTCGGCGCGCTATCGCATCTATGTCGGCGCGGGGCTCGACGGGCCGGAGGTCGCGAAGGTCGTCATGCTGGCGGCCGGGAACTTCTGGGCCGGGGTACTGGCCGTCGCGGGCGCGGCGATGCTGGTTCACACCGGCGGGCTGACCTTCGGCACCGTGGCATTGGGAGCTCAGGCGACACATGCGCTGGGCGCCGGGATGCTGGCACTGCTGGGTGCGCTGGCGTTCGCCGCATCGCGGGCGAAGCGGCTGAAACTGCCGGGTATCCGCCTGCCGCTGCCTTCCGCGCGCGAGATTACGGCGCAAGTCGGCGTCAGCGTGGCCGACATCGCCTGCGCGGGCGCGGCGCTGTTCGTGCTGCTGCCGGGAGCCGACCCGGCGCAGTTGCCGGTCTTCGTTCTCGCTTACGCGCTGGGCATCGTCGTCGCGCTGGTGACGCATGTGCCGGGCGGCCTCGGCGTGTTCGAGGCGGTGGTCCTCGCCGTCGCGCCGGGGGACCGGGCGCACCTGTTTGCCGGGCTGATCGTCTATCGCCTCGTATACTACCTGCTCCCGCTGGCACTGGCGGCGCTGCTGCTGGCATGGCGGGAAGGCGCGCGCAGCCGCCGCGTGGCGCGGCTCGTCGGAGGCGTCGCCACCGGCCTCTCGCCGCTGCTGCTGGCGAGCGCGACGTTCCTTGGCGGCGGCATGCTGCTGCTCTCGGGCTCGCTGCCTGCGGTCCATGCGCGCATGGGGCTGCTGGCCGACGTCGTGCCGCTGCCCATGATCGAGGCGAGCCACATCGCCGCCAGCCTCGTCGGCACCGCGCTGCTGCTGCTGGCGCCGGGGCTCTACCGGCGGCTCGACGGCGCCTGCCTTGCGGCGCGGCTGCTGCTGGTGGCGGGCGCGGTATTCTCGCTGGCCAAGGGCATCGACTATGAGGAGGCGCTGACCTGCATTGCGCTGGCCGCGCTGCTGCAGATGACGCGCCGCGCGTTCTATCGCCGTACCGCGCTGACCGAGACGCCGCTGACCGCAGGCTGGATCGCGGCGGTGGTGATGGCGGCGGGACTGGCGCTGTGGGCGGGGCTCTTCGCCTATCGTCACGTGCCCTACAACGACGACCTGTGGTGGAAGTTCGCCCTGCGCGCCGATGCCCCGCGCTATCTGCGGGCGGCGCTGGCGTCCTCGGTGTTTCTTGCAGGCGTCGCGGTCTGGCGGCTCTGCGCGCCCGGCCATGCCCGCAGCGACGCGCAGGCGCTGGAGGATGCCCCGGCGATCCGCGCGATCCTTGCCACCAGCCCGCGCACCGAGGCGATGCTGGCGCTGACCGGGGACAAGCGGTTCCTCGTCTCCGAAGCGGGCGACGCCTTCGTCATGTACCAGATCAAAGGCACCAGCTGGGTCGTCATGGGCGATCCGGTCGGCAACGAGGGCTCGTGGGGCGAACTGCTCTGGACCCTGCGCGACATGTCGCACCGGCGGCAGGGACGGCTGGTGCTCTACGAGATCTCGCCCGCGATGCTCGACCTGGCCATCGGCATGGGCCTGCAGATCGTGAAGTACGGTGAGGAGGCGGTGGTCGACCTCACCACGTTCGAACTGGAGACCCCGCAGATGCGCTCCGTGCGCAAGTCCGAGCGCACCGCTGCCCGCGCGGGCGCACGCCTGCGGGTGGTCCCGGCGGCGGCAGTGCCGGTGATCCTCGACGAACTCGAAGCGATCTCCGACGAGTGGATGACGGCCAAGGGCCAGCGCGAGAAGGGCTTCAGTCTCGGCGCCTTCGACCGCGAATACCTGAGCAATTTCGACATGGCGCTGGTCATGGTGGAGGACCGCATCGTCGCCTTCGCCAACTTGTGGTGTACGCAGGACCACACCGAAGCCTCGGTCGATCTCATGCGCCAGCGCGAGGATGCGCCGCGCGGGACGATGGACTTTCTGTTCACCAACCTGCTGCTCTGGTCCAAGGCGCGCGGATACCGGCGCTTCACGCTGGGCATGGTGCCGCTTTCCGGCATCGAGGGCGGCCCTCTGGCGCCCGCATGGGCCAAGGCGGCGGCGCTGGTGTTCCGCCATGGCGAGCGCTTCTACGGCTTTCGCGGCCTGCGCGGCTACAAGGAGAAGTTCGCCCCCCGCTGGGAGCCGCGCTACGTCGCCGGGCCGCACGGCATCGGGCTGATCCAAGGACTGCACGACGTCTCGCGCCTGATCGGCGGCGGGGGAGGGGGCGAGCCCGTCCGTCCCATCGCGCCGCTGCCCGTGATGCCTTCCGAGGCAAGGATGCTGCCAGCATGAGCCCTCTTCGCACCCGCCTTGCCATTGGGCTGCTCGCACTGGCCGCGCTGGGCTTCACCGCGCTGGCCGCGCCGGTGCTGGGCCTGCTCGGCACCGAGCCCATCGTGATGTTCCCGGCCGCCGAGCCCCATCCTCGTGTCGCGGCCGTATTTCTGTCCGGCGACATGGGTTTCCGCTTCGGCATGGGCGAGAAAGTCGCCGCCACCGTTGCCGCCAAGGGGGTGCCGGTGGTCGGCGTCGCCACTCCGGTGGTCTTCGCCACGCACCGCTCGCGGGCCGAGGCGGACGCGGTGGTCGCGGGAGCCGTCAGGCTCGCTCTGGCGCGGACGGGCGCGAGCCAGGTCGTGCTGATGGGCCAGTCCTACGGCGCCGACATCCTCGCCACCACCGCGCCGGACCTGCCGCCCGATCTGCGCGCGCGCGTCCTTGCCATCGACCTGACCGTGCCCGCGCATGACGTCTATTTCCGCGCCGATCCTGTGGGCCTTGCCTACCTCGGTCGGCCCGATGCGTGGCCCTTGCTCGGCATGCGCAAGCTCGACTGGGCTCCGGTGGTCTGCGTCTACGGGCTGGAAGAGCAGGGCAGCCTGTGCCCTTCGCTGGAAGGCCGGGCGAAAGTGATCGGCCTGACCGGCGACCATTACCTGAACCACGACGCGCCGCGCCTGATCGCCTCGACCCTTCGCGCGCTACACCAAGTCGCGCCGCAAGCGGGATTGCAGCCATGAGCGGAACCCTCGCAGATTGCCATGCCGAGCGGCACGTCGCCTCGCGCAAGTTCGCGGTCGATTCCTCCGGCGTGCAGACCTGCCGCTGCAAGGTCTGCGGCTGCGACCTGAGGCGGCTTCCCGCGATGCGCCGCTGGTTCCGTTCTGGCATGATGGGCTGACGGTACCGAACATGACGAAAATTTAAGGCGCCGATCAGGTCCCGAAGAATGCGCCGGGCCTATCGAGCGGCCATATTCCTTACCCCCCGGACACCTGACGTCATGAGCAAGCCCATCTTCTACGACCCCACCGGCCGCCGCAGCCGCTGGGCGCGCGGCGTCCTCGCCGCGCTGCTGGTCATCGTGCTGCTGGGTGCGGCGGCTTTCGCCACCACGCTCGTCGCAGTGCCCGCGCAGCAGGAGCTGGAACTGCCGACGCCGCGCCTCAAGCCCTCTACCCTCCACGGCTCGCCGCTGAAGCATGAGCTGAAATCCTGGCTGCCGCGTGGCCGCAAGGGGCCGGGGCAGAAGCCGCTGAGCATCGGGTTCTACCTGCCGGGCAACGACGCCAGCTTCCTCTCGCTGGTCCATCACGGCAATGACCTCGACTGGGTGGTGCCCGCGCTGATCAACGTCGCCGGGCCGCAGCATCAGGTGACGGTCGAGCCCGACGCCCGCTTCGATCGCCTCGTCGCCGGCCAGTCGCACCACTTCAAGGTGCTGCCGATGGTCCAGAACGTCGCGACGGACGGCTGGGACGGCGCCGGGACCGCCGCGCTGCTGCACGACCCCGCCCAGCGCCTTGCCCTTGCGAAACGCCTCGCCGGAGCCGTCGCCCAGGGGCACTACGCAGGGCTGGTGATGGACCTCGAGGCGCTGCCGACGCGCGCCATGCCGGATTACCTCGCCTTCCTGCGCAGCCTGCACGCGGCGCTGCCCAAGGGCGCCTCGCTGGCCGTCACCACCCCCGCCGACGACGAGGGCGGATGGCCGCTGGAGGCGCTCGCCAAGGCCACCGACAAGGTCATCTTCATGGCCTACGACCAGCACTGGGAGGGCGGCACCCCCGGCCCGATCGCCGCGCAGGACTGGTTCGTCCATGAAGTGCAGGGCGCCTTGAAGCGCATCGGTCCCGACCATCTCGTCGTCGCGCTGGGCAGCTACGCCTACGACTGGCACGGGGACCAGACCGACGCGCTCGCCATCGAGGACGCCTGGCTCGCCGCGCACGACAGTGCCGCGAAGATCGCCTTCGACCCCGCCAGCGGCAATGCCGCCTTCGCCTATGACGACGATGACGATCATCAGCATCACACGATCTGGATGCTCGACGCCGCGACCAGCTGGAACGAGCTGTCGGCCCTCAAGCGCCTCGGCATTCAGGACATGGCGCTGTGGCGGCTCGGCACCGAGGATTCCGGTTTCTGGAACGACCTTGGCGCATTCCGCAAGGGCGGCGTCCCGGACCTCTCGACCCCGCGCGCGCTCAGCAGCGCCGACATCGAGGGATCGGGCGAGATCCTGCGCATCACCGCAACCCCGCGCGATGGTCAGCGGGCGGTGCGGGCGGACGGCAACGGGGTGATCCGCGAGGAAACCTACGCCGCGCTGCCGACGCCCTACGTGGTCCAGCGCTCGGGCGGGACCGACCCCAAGCGCATCGCGCTGACGTTCGACGACGGCCCGGACCCGACTTGGACGCCCCGCATCCTTCGCGAACTGGAGGCCGAGCATGTGCCCGCGACGTTCTTCGTCATCGGCGAGAACGCGCTGGGCAGCCCCGGCCTGCTCAAGCGTATCGTCGCTGACGGGGACGAACTGGGCAATCATACTTATACCCACCCCAACCTTGCCAATGCCGGGCCGCGTCAGACCCGGCTGGAGCTGAACGCCACGCAGCGCCTCGTCGAAGCCTATACCGGCCGCAGCATGACGCTGTTCCGCGCGCCCTATTTCGGAGATGCCGAGCCGACCACGCCTGACGAACTCGGCCCCGCACTGGCCGCGCAGGAAGCGGGCTATACGGTGGTCGGCCTCCATGTCGATCCCAACGACTGGCAGCGCCCGGGTGAGGACGAGATCGTCGATCAGGTACTCCGGCAGGTCCATTCCGCGACGCCGCAGAATGCCACCAACGTCGTGCTGCTGCACGACGGCGGCGGCGACCGCGCCCAGACCGTCGCCGCGCTGCCGCGCATCATCACGGCGCTGAAGGGGGAGGGCTATACCTTCGTCACCGCCTCGCAGCTTGTCGGCATCCCGCAGGCGCGCGCGATGCCCGCGATCTCGACCACCGATCTTGCCGCCGTGCGCGTGGACGTCGCCGCCTTCGTGGCGCTGATGACGGTCGCGGCGGTGCTCGCCTGGGTGTTTTACCTCGCGATCTCGCTCGGCATCGCGCGCGCGGTGATCATGGCCGCGCTCGCCTGGTATCAGAGCCGCCGTCGCCGAGCCGAACCGCCGCATTTCGAGCCCGCTGTCTCGGTCATCATCCCCGCCTACAACGAAGAGCGGGTGATAGCGGCCTCAGTCGCGCGGGTGCTCGCGAGCGATTACCCCGCGCTTGAGGTCATCGTCGCCGACGACGGATCGAAGGACGCCACCAGCGAGATCGTGCGCTCTGTCTTTGGCGACGACCCGCGCGTGACGCTGCTGACGCTGCAGAACGGCGGCAAGGCGAGCGCCCTCAACCGCGCGCTGCTGCAGGCGACCGGTGAGGTCATCATCGCCCTCGATGCCGACACCCAGTTCGAGCCCGAGACCATCCGCCGCCTCGCGCGGTGGTTCGCCGACCCGCAGCTTGGCGCCGTCGCGGGCGATGCGCGGGTGGGCAACCGTGTGAACCTCGTCACCCGCTGGCAGGCGGTCGAGTACATCACCGCGCAGAACCTCGAACGCCGCGCGCTGGCCGGGCACCACCGTCATCGCGTCGAACCCGGCC